>CAYXAZ010000046.1:0-25462 GCA_964463085.1 uncultured Flavobacteriaceae bacterium
TTAATTTTATCCTGACGCATTTCTAAATATTCAGAAATCAATTGAATGCCTTTTAATTTGTTTATCTCATTATCGGTTAAATATTTGATACTATCCATTTTAATATTCAAGGCTCTTTTAATTCGACGCCCACCAGAATTTACCATACCTCGCCAATTTTTAAAAGAATCTGATATCAATGCATAGGTAGGAATAGTTGTAATAGTTTTATCAAAATTCTGAACTTTTACGGTTGCTAAAGTAATCTCGGTAACATCACCGTCCGCACCATATTTTTCAAAAGTAATCCAATCACCAATGCGAACCATATCATTAATTGATACTTGAATACTTGCAACAAAACCCAGTATAGTGTCTTTAAATACTAAAATTATAACTGCTGAAGCTGCACCTAACGTAGTAAGAAATTTCCAAACAGGAATACCTGTTATAATTGCAAATGCAAATAAAAATCCTGTTACCCAAGCAATAATCATAAATACTTGTATATAACTATCAATTGGTTTGTCTTTTAAACGTGGTAATGTTTTAAAATAATCTTTTAAAGAGTTGAGGACACTTCTTACTATCCATAATGTTAAAACAATAGCAAATACTTGCAATGATTTTTCTATGATATTTTCTAAATATTGAAAGTCAGTTAGTACTATAGGTATTAATTCTAATGCAATAAGTAGCGGTATAATATGAGCGATATTTCTTGGAACCTTATTGGTAATTAATATGTCGTCGAAATTGGTTTTAGTTGTTTTTGCAATTCTTGATGAAATACTCCTTAAAATTCTTCTCACAATATAGTCTATTGTAAAAATAATTAGTAACGAGATTACTAAAAGAGCAATCATGTTTAAATATTTGGCACTTGTTTCATTTATTCCAACTTTTACAAGATAATCATATACGAAATGGATAATTTTATTCATTGAATTTTGTTATTGAATCGCAAAAGTAAATGATACAAAATGTTTAATCACAATAATTTTATTTTTTATTTGAAGAAGTTGCTAAATAGATTATATTTGCACTCGCATTTACTGTTCGGTAGGTGTGTAAAATAAAAATGGTGGTTGTAGCTCAGTTGGTTAGAGCATCGGTTTGTGGTACCGAGGGTCGCCGGTTCGAATCCGGTCTTCCACCCAAAGATGAAAGCTTCTCACAATCGAGAGGCTTTTTTTATTAAAACTTTAAGGATTAATCTAAAAAATTCTCCGAAATTTGCATCAGGTTTACTATTTACCTCTCCTTTGGAGAGCCTGCCTGCCGGTGAGGCAGGGTCAGAACTACTTTTTGTAGTTTCGGGCGAGGTAAAAGACAAATTTTTTTGAAATTTTGTGTTTTCAATAAATTAAATACATTTGCAATCCAATTAAAATAAATGAAAATGAAAAAATTCTACATTACATTAAGCGCTTTATTAGCCTTTGTTTCTTTTTATGCACAGGATACTAATGATATAACATTAGATAAAGCTGTAATGAAACAAGCATTACGCTACGGAGATGATAATATTGCAACAAGTAGTTTGTACAATATAATAGCTAAAGAAGGAACTACTAGTGTGTATAAAGATAGTTTAGCCTATTTATACTTTAATGGTAGAAAGTATTCTTCATGCTTCATGGTGTGTAGCGATATTTTATCACGTGATAGTAATAAACAAGATATTTTAGAAATGCAGGCAGTATCTTTAGAAAACCTTGGTGCTATAGATAAAGCAGCACAAGTATATGCGAAACTGGTAGTTAAATCGGCTAATAACTATCATGCTTATAAATTAGCTAATTTATACTTTGCAGTTAAAAAATATGATGAGGCTTATAGATCTATTAAAAAAGCACAAGAATTAAAAGATACCGGTAAAATAAAAATAACTTATGCTGTGAATAAAAATTATAATCAACAGGTATCTTTATTGGCTGCTATTTCAAACTTAAAGGGATTGATTGAGTTTGAACAAGATAAAATGGACTTAGCCAAAGCTAGTTTTAAAAAAGCAGTTGATTTACAAGCTGATTTTGTATTGGCAAAAGAGAATCTTCAAGCCGTAATAGAAGGGAAGCAGGTTAAGAAAGAGTAATCCCCTTTGTCCGCTTTGGCGGACATTTCCCCAAAGGGGAAAATTAATTATTCATAAATATCAACTCATAGATGTAACTTAATGTGAGATACATAATGCTCGATTAGTATTTCAGTAATAAATTAATCTATTGTCTTAAGTCTTTCAGTCCCGAGACTTCGGGAGTCTTAAGTCTTTATTAAGATAGTTTTTCTTTTAAATATTCAGCAGTATAAGAGGTTTTAGATTTTATTAAATCTTCAGGTAAGCCTTGAAATAAAACTTCTCCACCATTTTTACCACCTTCTTTACCAAGGTCAATAATATAGTCGGCACATTTTATGAGTTCAATATTGTGCTCAATAACTATAATGGTATGCCCTTTATCTATCAATGCATTAAAAGAAGCCAGTAACTTTTTAATATCATGAAAATGAAGTCCGGTAGTAGGTTCGTCAAAAATAAAAAGTACTTTGTCTTTCGTAATCCCTTTAACTAAAAATGAAGCTAATTTTATACGTTGCGCTTCACCTCCTGAAAGGGTAGAAGATGCTTGCCCTAATTGTACATAACCTAATCCAACATCTTGTAGAGGTTGTAATTTATTAGTTATCTTTTTTTGTTTATGGATTGTAAAAAAATCAACTGCTTCATCAATAGTTAAGCCCAATACATCAGAAACTGATTTATCTTCAAATTTTACTTCTAAAATTTCTTTTTTAAAACGTTTTCCATGACAGGTTTCGCAAAGTAAGTGTACATCAGCCATAAATTGCATACCGATAGTAACTTCACCTTCTCCTTTACAAGTGTCACATCTTCCACCATCAACATTAAATGAAAAATGTTTGGCTTTATAAGCTCTTATTTTTGAAAGTTTTTGATTGGTAAATAAAGCTCTGATATCATCATAGGCTTTAATATAGGTAACCGGATTTGATCTACTTGAACGCCCAATAGGGTTTTGATCTATAAATTCAACATTCCTAATTGTAGCATAATCACCGTTTAATTTTGTGAACTGTCCGGGTTTGTCTCCATAACTGTATAATTGCTTTTGTAATGCCGGATATAAAATATTTTTCACCAATGTACTTTTGCCACTACCTGAAACTCCTGTAACAACAGTCAAAGCATTAAGCGGAAATTTCACATCAACATTTTTAAGATTATGCTCTCTGGCACCAATGACTTCAATATAATTTTTAGCAGTTTTTCTTTTTGCAGGAATTTCAATCTTTTTCTTCCCATTAAGGTATTGCGAGGTTAATGTATTTGCCTTTAATATTTCTTTATAAGTGCCATGAGCTACCAATTCACCACCAAAAGTCCCTGCTTCCGGACCAATATCAATAATATAGTCAGCTGCCTTCATAATATCTTCATCATGTTCAACAACGATAACGGTATTGCCTAAATCTCTTAGGTCTTTCAATACTTTAATCAGACGTTCAGTATCTTTTGAGTGTAAACCAATACTTGGTTCATCTAAAATATACATAGAACCAACCAAACTACTACCTAAAGAAGTTGCAAGGTTGATTCGCTGACTTTCACCACCAGACAATGTATTTGATGTTCTGTTAAGTGATAGATAATTTAAACCAACATTATTTAAAAATTGCAGCCTATTGATTATTTCTTTAAGTAATCGTTTTGCTATTTTTTCATCATGTGATGATAGTTTTAAATTATTAAAAAGATCTAATACTTCATTAATAGGTAAATTTACCAGATCATTAATGGTAATGTTATTGATTTTTACATATTCAGTCTCCTTTCGTAATCTTTTACCATAACAGGTAGTACATTTTGTTTTTCCGCGATAGCGAGAAAGCATCACTCTATATTGTATTTTATAGGTTTTTGCTTCTAAATCCTTGAAGAAAGCATTTAATCCTTGAAAATATTTGTTGCCTTCCCATAATAATTGTTTTTGTACATCAGTTAATTCATAGAAGAGTTTGTGGATAGGAAAATCAAATTTATAAGCATTATCGATCAATGCTTCTTTATATTCTAAAAAAGATTCTGTCCGCCAAGGTACGATAGCATCATCATAAATAGATAATGAAGTATTAGGAATTACCAGATCCTGATCTATACCTATAATATTTCCATAGCCTTCGCATGTTGGACAAGCGCCATAAGGATTATTAAAACTAAATAAATGGGTATTAGGTTCTAAAAAAGTAATACCATCTAATTCAAATTTATTACTGAATTGTTTTTGTGTATTGTCAGATACATTCTCTACTATACATTCTCCTTTACCTTCAAAAAATGCAGTTTGAATGGCATCAGCCAGTCTATTAAAAAAATCTTCATCATTACGTACCACGATTCTATCTACGACCAAATGAAAATCTTTTGTTTTTGAAAGCTTCACATCATTTATTCTGACAATTTCATTATTGACTTTTATTCTTGAATAGCCTTGTTGTTCTAAAATTTTTAAAACGGTATTAATTTTTCTTCCATTATCTGTATATATAGGAGCAAGCAGTAATAACTTTGAATTTTCGTCATAGCTCTTAATATGCTTGATAACATCGTTTACGGTATGCTTTTTTACTTCCTTACCGGACGTAGGAGAAAATGTTTTACCAATTCTAGCATATAAAAGCTTTAAATAGTCATAAATTTCTGTAGATGTACCTACTGTAGAACGCGGATTAGTACTATTTACTTTCTGTTCTATAGCTATTGCAGGAGCTATACCTTTGATATATTCAACTTTTGGCTTATTTAATCTGCCTAAGAACTGTCTTGCGTATGAGGATAGGCTTTCAACATATCTACGTTGACCTTCTGCATATAAAGTATCGAATGCCAGGCTTGATTTTCCTGAGCCGGAAAGTCCGGTAATTACTACTAATTTATTCCTCGGAATGGCAATATCAACGTTTTTCAGGTTATGAATTGCTGCTTTTTTAATAATAATATATGCTCTTGGATCTAAGTTGTCTATCTTCACGGAAGCCCTTTGAAATATGAAATAATTGCAAAGATAGTGACTTATTTTTAGATTAAGAATTAAGTTTAAAACAAAAATTTATTAAAAAAAATTTGTTTT
Organism: uncultured Flavobacteriaceae bacterium; assembly: GCA_964463085.1. GTDB lineage: Bacteria > Bacteroidota > Bacteroidia > Flavobacteriales > Flavobacteriaceae > Aureibaculum. The sequence goes on from CAYXAZ010000046.1 coordinate 5,133, forward strand.
ATTAAAAAATTTGTTTTTATATTTGCCCCGTTGTCAATCTAACCAATTGGCTAATTAATAACGGAACTAGTTTCCCCTAACTAACAAAAATTAACGCTTATAGTATAGTTCTACTTTTTATCATTTAATTAAACGAAGTCTCATAGCTTCATAAAAAGGGAATTATGCAAAAACAAAAATTAGACGATAGCGTCTTAGTTAGTAACTACATCAATGGTAGTGAAAGATCATTAGAAATCTTAGTTGGTCGTCACAAACAAAGAATTTACAGTTTTATTTATTCAAAAGTACTAGACAGAGATGTTGCTGAAGACATTTTTCAAGATGCATTTATTAAAGTAATCAACACTTTAAAGCTAGGTAATTACAATGAAGAAGGTAAATTTTTACCTTGGGTAATGCGAATTGCTCATAATTTAGTAATTGATCACTTTAGAAAAGGAAACAGAATGCCTTCATTTAAAAATACTGAAGAGTTTGATATTTTTTCAGTTTTAAGTGATTCTTCTTTAAATGCCGAAAAACAAATTATTAAAGATCAGATCCATTTTGACGTTCGTAGAATAGTTGATGAATTACCCGAAGATCAAAAAGAAGTATTAATAATGCGTATTTATAGAGATATGAGTTTTAAAGAAATATCTGATAGTACTGGCGTTAGCATCAATACAGCTTTAGGTAGAATGCGTTATGCATTGATCAATTTGAGAAAGATTATTGAAAAAAACAATATAATTTTAACCAATTAACAATAAAGTAGGTTTTTTTGCGTTTACTTATTAATTATAACCCCAAACTAATTAATAAAGTATGATGAAAAAACTTTACTCTGAAGAATTGCTCAATGAGCAGTTCGAACCAAAAAAAGAAACGATTTCGTTTTTATTGAATTACTCTAAATCAGTTAGGGTAGTTAGAAACAAAAAGGATCAACCGATTATGTTTCATTTGAATTAGTTGAAAAAGGTTTGTAATAATTTACAAGCCTTTTTTGATTTTGTTATACGCCAAAATCACACTTTTTCTTCCAACTGTATTCATAATAATATCTTTATCTAAATTCCATCCTCTTGCCGGTGAATATTCTCGACCGTAATAAATAATTTGTAAGTGCAGTTTATTCCATATTTCTTTTGGAAATAATCGTTTTGCATCTTTTTCCGTCTGAATAACATTTTTTCCATTGCTTAAATTCCATCTGTACATTAATCTATGTATATGAGTATCTACAGGAAAAGCAGGAATATTAAATGCTTGACTCATTACTACTGATGCTGTTTTGTGTCCGACCGCCGGTAATCTTTCTAAGGCTTCAAAACTTTGAGGAACTTTACCATTATGTTCATCAATTAATATATGCGACAACCCATAAATACCTTTTGATTTCATGGGAGATAAGCCGACAGGCTTTATAATTTCTCTAATCTCTTCAACCGTAAGTTTGATCATGTCATACGGATTATCTGCTTTGGCAAACAGAATAGGGGTGATGATATTTACTCTGGCATCTGTACTTTGTGCTGACAATAATACAGAGATCAATAAAGTAAATGGATCTTTATGGGTTAATGGAATAGGCGGTTCAGGATATAATTTATCTAAGGTCTTAATAATAAAATCAACATTTTCTTTTTTAGTCATTTTTGGTTAAATTTGTTCAAACAAAAATACAAATAATGACCACATTAAAAATAGGGGATAAGGCTCCAAATTTTGAAACACAAGATAATCAGGGGAATACTATAAAATTGACTGATTATAATGGTAAAAAGCTAGTGTTATTCTTTTACCCAAAAGCCAGTACACCCGGTTGTACAGTTGAAGCATGTAATTTGAGAGATAATTATAAGCGTTTTTTATCTTTAGGATATGAAATACTTGGTGTTAGTGCAGATACAGCTAAACGGCAGCAAAATTTTATTACTAAAAACAACTTACCTTTTCCTTTATTAGCTGATGTTGATAAAGAAGTTATCAATGCTTATAAGGTTTGGGGGCGTAAAAAGTTTATGGGTAGAGAGTATGACGGAATTTATCGTACAACTTTTGTTATAGACGAGAATGGAATTATTGAAGAGGTGATAACTAAAGTTAAAACCAAAGAGCATACTGGGCAGATATTAGGGAGTTAGTACTCTTTATTAAAACAATATTCGTGTTTTATTAGTAGAAAATTTCAAATGACAATAATCAAATAACAAATCAGTACCAATAAGGAAGGTTTGAAATTTGCTTTTTTCAGTTTATCCGGGGCTAGTGTCAAGTCAAGTGTGAAATGATGTATAAGTTGCGGCTATTTTATGCTTGACTTGACACTAGTTTTGTTTTGCAAAACGTCTTCTGGAATATCCAAACAAACGATGCTCAACAATAATGTCAGAAATACCTTTAGGTAACATTTCTTCCCAGCCTTCTTCACCTTCAGCAATCATTTGCAGTACTTTTCTTGAGAAAATATCTAATATTTCAGGATCATAATCTTTAATATCAAGCATTTTACCATTGTATTTAAAGAACTTATACAATTCTTTCATACGTGGATGTACTTTTAAGGTTTCACTGGTAATATATTCACCACTTTCCTCATCTTTAAGAGGATACAGGTATATTTTTAAATCTTTAAAGAATAATTTACCGAACGCTTCCAAGATACCACCACTTAGGTGTCTGTAGTATTTCTCATCAAAAATTTGAACTAAATTATAAACCCCCATAGCCAATGCCATTCTTGCTTTTGTAAATTCAGCAAAATACTCAACCAGTCTATAATACTCTTGGAAGTTAGTGATCATTACATTTTGCCCTAAAGAACATAGTAATTCGGCTCTATCTAAGAAATCACGTTCATTGATCTCTCCTTCAGAGCGTAAATTAGCTAGTGTAATTTCAAAAATAAAAGTAGCATTATCTTCTTTAACCGTTTTTTCTTTTAAAAATAATTCTTGCGCTTTTTCAAACATGTCCATGTTTACCTTGGTAACAGGTCTAAAACTACCGCGAAGTGTTAGAATGTTCTTTTTATATAATACTTGAGCAGGTAACAAGTTATTACCATCGGGTCCAAACATTACCGCATCGGTCATCTCGTTTTTAACCAATTGCAAACTCATTAATCTGTTGTCAACATACATAAAACGTGGTCCGGAGAAATTAACCATATCAATCTCAATCTGATCATTATCTAGATTGTCATAGAAAGATTTTAATAATTCTTTAGGTCTGTCATTCATATAAAATGCACCATAGATCAAGTTAACACCAAGTACACCCAATGTTTCTTGTTGTAAGCGGGCATCTGTTTGTTTAAAACGAATATGTAAGACAATTTCATTATAACCCTCTAAGGGGTCTAATTGAAATTTAACACCTACCCATCCATGACCTTTAAACTTTTTAGCAAAATCTATGGTTGCTACTGTATTGGCATACGAGAAGAATAATTTATCAGGATGCTTACTTCTACTCAATCTATCCTCTATGAGTTCTATTTCATGAGTAAGCATTCTTTCTAAACGTGGTTGGGTAACATAACGACTATCAGATTCAATACCATAAATAGCATCAGAAAAATCTTTATCATATGCTGACATTGCTTTTGCAATAGTACCCGAAGCGCCACCGGCTCTAAAAAAATTACGTACTGTTTCTTGACCGGCACCAATTTCAGCAAAGGTACCGTAGATATTATCGTTGAGGTTTATTCTTAGTGCTTTTCTTTTTATTGAGGGGATATTTTCAATTTCTTTATCACCTTTAAGTACAACCGCCATTTTATTAGCTTTTTTTATGATACTACAAATGTAATAACATTAGATTATTAATTATATAATTTAACGCTATTTTTGTAAAAATATTTATAATGAAAGTCACTTTTTTAGGTACTGGTACTTCACAGGGTATTCCCATTATTGGTAACACCCATCCTGTGTGCCTATCTGATGATGTAAAAGACAAACGTTTGCGGAGTTCTGTTATGTTAGAATGGGATTCATATAGATATATTATTGATTGCGGGCCTGACTTTAGACAACAACTATTGCGTGAAAAAGTAGATAGTATAAATGGTATAATTTTTACCCATGAACATGCTGACCATACTGCCGGTATGGATGATATACGACCTTTTACTCATAAAATGGGAGATGTACCGTTATTTGTACCTGAACGAATCACAGACAATTTGCAACAACGGTTTTATTATATTTTTACCAGAGTTAACAGGTATCCCGGTGCACCTAGTGCCTCAATAGAAATAGTACATAACAAACCATTCAAATTGGCAACAAAAGAAGTGATACCTATTGAGTTTATGCATGGTAATATACCCATTTTTGGATATAGGATTGATGATTTTGCCTATTTAACTGATTTTAAATCAATTTCAGCTACAGAAAAAGAAAAACTGCAAGGGTTGGATGTCTTGGTAGTGAGTGCTTTACGAATAGAACCACACCCAACACACCTTAATTTAGAAGAAGCGTTGGCATTTATTAAAAAAGTACAGCCTAACAAGGCTTATTTAACACATATCAGTCATAAATTAGGGTTTCATGCTGAAGTTGAAAAGCAGTTACCGGAAAATGTATTTTTGGCTTTTGATGGATTGCAGATTGAGGTTTGATTTCTGTTTGCGTTTATCGGTAAATATAAGAATAATAGTGGATTTTAATACGATGACCTTTGAATTTAGCACTAAAACCGTTATTATTTCTTATATAATGTTACCTGCTGGCTTTATTGTTTTACCGTACATCAATTCAATTCCGCTTTTCCAAACCCAACAGTATCACGATACATTTGAGGTGAAATATCAGTATTTGTTTTAAACAATCTGCTAAAATAATATTCATCATTGTAGCCTAATGACCAAGCAATTTCTTTTATCGGTTTACTTGTCATATACAATTCTCGTTTTGCTTCAATAATTATTCGTTCCGTTATTAATTGGGTAAGTGTCTTATTATAATGTGACTTTACTAATTTAGCCAAAGCATTTGATGAAATATTTAATAAATCAGCATACTCACTTGCCGAATGTTTTTCTTTGAAATTAGTTTCAATTTCGTTTTTTAAATTTTGAAGAACAAAAGGTATTTTGGTATCTGTAAATTTTGGTTTTTGAATTTGAGATTTTACTTTAATTCTTGAGGCATTTCCTAAAAACACTTTTAAATTAGGAACTATTAACTCGTAGTTTTGGCTTTCATCACTTGAAAATTCGAATTTTAATTGCTCTATCAAGAAATCGAATTTTATTTTCATTTCTGCATCCACACTAAAAAAAGGTGCTTGATAAATATTATTAAAAAGAACAGTATCGCAGTTGGTTTCTTTTGGATTTCGGTGAATACAATAAAAATCCGAATGAAATTGAATGGCTATTCCTTTTATTTCTTTATCAGTAGAGAACATAAATGGTTGAAAAGGTGAAAAAGCAAAAAAGGTGTCTTTTTGAAACGAATACTCAGAAAAGTCAACTTTTAAAAGACCATTCCCTTCTTTAATCCATACTATAGTATAAAAATTATTGCGCTGTAAGTAGTCAAAATGGCTATTGTTTTCAAATGAAAATATCTTAAATGCAAGATTTCCATCTTGTTGATTGATTAGTGTAAATACATTTAGTTCATCCATAGCACAAAGATATAATAATTACTTTTCTCGTTTTCTTCTATCAGTTACTTGCTCTCCTGCAATTCCCCAATCATCGGTTTCAACTTCATCTATAATTACAAATGTTGTTGAAGGGTTTTTGTTCAGTATTTTCTGTAATAATGCAGTTACACCTTCTATAAGTTGTGCTTTTTGTATTGAAGTTACATTCTCTTTTGTAATTCTAATATTAACGAATGGCATATTTATATTTTTAATTTTTTTCTAATATATGGTGATAAAAATAATAAAGACGGAATAGCTAGTAAATATGCGATAAGCCAACTGCGTAACCATAAAACAATAAAATCACTATTAAAACCTGCATTGACTGCCACCAGTATAAAGCTGATATAACAAGTGACGATTAGTGCAATAATCAGCACAAATCTTAAATCTACTCTATTCATTTTTCTATTGTTTATTTCTTAAAAAAAGCAATGTTTATTCTCTCTTGAAATAAATATTTATTGGTCTAAGTCTAGCACTCATAATACCTTGTTTGATGGAAGGATCATTCAAGACAATTTCTTTTGCCTGTTCATACGAGTCTACGTTTAGAATAATTATACCTGTTTGATTTTCTAATTTTTGGTCTATAATTCCTGCTATTTCTATTTTTCCTATTGTAGTGAGGCTATCTAAATAAGATATGTGTTCTTGTTGAATTTTTTTTTCTTTCTCACCCCAACTTGATGAATTCTTGTATTGTTCATATAAAGTTATTTCATAAACAAATGTTTTTTGTTTCTGTGCCATAATATTTGTTGTTATAAATAATGAAATGATTAATGTTAATTTCATAAGTTTTCTTAGTTACGTTTATTTTCTAACAATTTCTTGATATATATTTAGTAATTCTGAATTATCTATAGATCCGTGATGTTGTATTTGTTTCCATACACCATTAATTTTTTTTGAAAATTCTTGAAGTTCTAATGGTTAATGGAATTTCTGTTTCATCTGTTTTAAAATAACCTCTTTCTCTGCCTGTAGCAAAAAACATATCTTCTGTTTTATGGATTGTAAAATCATAAAACTCTACATAGACTTTTGCTTTTCCATTAAAAATTAGTTCATAAACACTTTTTATTTCATCCCAACTTCTCATTATTCCTCCAAGAGGGTTATTCATTGATGCTTCCATACTATTTAGCCAAACATTCTGCATCAAATTCATGTTTTTTTCATTAAATGCTTTATAAAATTGAGATAAGATAAGAATTTCTTGGTTTTGAATATCCTCAATATTTTCTTTCCCTGTAATTATTTGATTTTCAGTCATTACTTTAAGTGTTTTTTGATACTGCTTTCCAAAGCAATATTTATCGCATCATTCATATCGCCAAACCAAGGTGTTCCGTGTCCAGATAGCATTGTTACTTCTCCTATTTCCCTTAATAAATCTAATGTTCGATAGGCTTGTCTATAATTGTTAGTCAAAATTGGATTTACAATTTGAGGTTTGCCAACTTCTCCAGTCAATAAATTTCTTGTTACAATTGTATCACCAGTGATTATTATTTTTCTGTCCTCTAATAAAAGAGAAATTTCTCCGTTAGTATGCCCAGGTGTATGTATTACTCTTGGTCTCCCTGGAATGTCAAGCATTTGTCCATCTTCAATTGTTTGAACTTTTGTTAAATGTGGTAAAGTAAAAACCCCATTTACTATTGCTACACCTAATATCTTTGCAGTGTATGTTCTCCAAGCATTTGACAACAAGCCAACCCAAGGTAATTGTAGTGGCTTACTTGCCATTTTTGCATCTTCTTTATGCACATACACAGGTACACCTGTTTCTTTTCTTACTTTTTCGGCAAAACCAATATGGTCTGCGTGCGCGTGAGTTAATACAATTGCTTCAATATCTTTACTTGTCTTACCCAAAGTTTCAAGTCCTTTTTTATAGACATTATAATGACCTGGAAATCCAGCATCTACCAATGTTAGCCTGCCTTCTTCTTCAATTAAGTACCAATTGAATGGTCCACAATCAAAATAATGTATTCCTTTAGTTATCTCCATTTCTCCAATGATTTTAATGATGTGCATTAATTGACTATGCAAAGATGCAATGACATTATATTTTCTAAAATGGATAATTTATGCTTTAGAATGGATGATTTTTAATTTTGGCGTAATAATTCAGTGAGATTTTCGGTTTGTAGGTGCTTGCAGGTAACGATTAGAGATATGGTTTTGTTTTAATACTGAAATAATCCCGATAGCTATCGGGACAGCACAAGTAAACGAAGTTAGTTTTTTTGATTCGTTAAGTCAAGAATAAATTTAGAAAACAATATTGTATTTATTAACATGTGATTTTTTCTTGTGAATGTTGTTTACTTTTTTATCAGAGTCATTCTTCAATCCACGTTTTAAGTTATATAAGTTTTATGCTATTTATAGAATATCCTTGATACGAATTTTTAGCGTATAACAGCTTAGAAATTGAGATTTGATTTTAGTTTCGTTTATTGATTGAGCTAGAATTTGTTGTAAACTTATAAATACCATAGAATACAATACCAATTAATATAGTTATCAATACATCTCTAAATTCTGTTAGTTTGGAACTAGAAAGTAACCAAATTGAAGTAATAATACCTATAACAGCTAAAAAATATCCATAAGGTAGTTTGAAATAATTTGAATCCTTCGGGTTTTTTATTCGGAGTTTAATAAGCACTAGACAAACCACTAATAAAATTATAACTTTGCTAATAACATTAATGGAAACCGCATAGATGAAAGAACCGGTTGCTGAAACAATAATAGAGATTATTGAAAAAGCAATGAGCGAATAAACCGGGGTCTGAAATTTTGAATGCAGATGCGAAAATAACTTTGGAAATTGTTTCGCCTCGCCCAAAGCTAATGGAAGTCGTGAACCGATTAACATAATAGCATTTAGAGTTCCCCCAATAGAGATCAAAGCACCTATAGTAATTATAACTCCGCCGATCGGACCCATATATATTTGAGCGGCATCAGTAAGTGGTTTATCTGAAGATGCCAGATCTGGTAATATTCCTATACTAACTATTTGTATAAATACATAGAGTATTGCAACAAAAAAAATAGTGATAAGGAGTGCAAAAGGTATATTTTTTTTGGGGTTTTTAACTTCACCGGTGTTTACAAGAATGGCTTCAAATCCGGTAAATGCAAAGATCAATATAAATACAGATGAAGAAAAATCTGTAAATTTTGGAGCACTTTGATGAAAATCAATCAATTCTGGATTAATAAAAAATAAACCAACAATTATAAAAATAAAGAGTGTCAATACTTTTGCAGTTGCTAAGGTATTGCTAAGAATAGCGGAGCTTTTTACTCCTCGGTAATTTACTATTGTTAAGAGCAAGGTAAAAAGAAAAATAGTGGTTATTTTGATAGAGGGTTCTAAAAAAGATTGATGAAAATAGCTTAGATAAGTAACAAATAAATTAATCAGTGCAGCAAAAGCTGCAAACCGTGTTATTAACAAAAGCCATCCAATAATAAATGCTGGAAATGGACCAAATGCAGATAATGTATATAAATAAGGTCCACCGGTATTTTTAAATCTGCTCGCGACTTCTGCAAAATTTAAAACCATTATAAATACGATAATTGCACACACTAACATTGCTAAAATACTATAGACTCCGGAAAGGGCAGCTATTTTAGATGGAAGTCCGAAAATACCAGCACCTATGATACCGTTGACCATTAGCAATACTAAATCCCATTTTCCAATATCTCGCTTAAGCATTAAATTAAATTAGTTGGTAATTTTTTCATGTGTTATAACGATTGAGTAAAAAATCGTTTTGATTTGCAATCAAGTTGAGGACAGGTTGTTTTTTTATTGATGACATCTGCGTGTTGGTAACAACAGGAACGAAGTTAGTCTTTTTTTGATTAGTAAAGTCAAGCACAATTTCAGAAAAGAATTCTGCTATCAAAGAAGTACAATCTATAAAATTAAATTAACATATATAAGTTATACAATGAGCCATTGTTATCTGCCAGATTTCCACCTTTTTTGTTCGCTTTCATTATTTAGGAATTGTAAAGAAATAACTTGTCGTTTTGACTCGTTCTTTTTCCCTTTCTCTTCTCTAATATTTTAAACCGTAGCTCACTATGCTTGAAAATATTAACTTGATAAAGAAAAAAATATCTTCGTCAATTCCACCAACTTATTTCTTTACAATTCCTTATTGGCACTTATTGAAATGCTGATTACTCTTGAAGCTATATCTTTGGCTTTTTCGCTATTCAGGTTAAAATCCGTTTCTTTGGCGATTTTCATTACTTGAGGGTCGGTCAACATCAATTCAAGCGGAAAGTTTGCTTTCGTTTCAACCTTAATATTTTTAAACCCTGCTTGTTCGACATATTGAAGATAAGTCTCTAACTTCTCAGCCCCTGACACACAAGCAATATGACCTGCAAGTGAATTCTTTATAAATTCAGGAAGTTCCTTTTCCAAAACAATATCACTTACAGACAGTTTTCCTCCTTTTTTTAAAACTCTAAATGCCTCTTTATAAACATCTCCCTTATTTAATGAAAGATTAATGACACAATTTGAAATGATATGGTCAGCAACATTATCATCAATTGGCAAATCTTCAATATCCCCTTTTATGAATTCAACATTAGTGTAGTTTCCCTTTTTAGCATTTTTTGTTGCCAAAGAAAGCATATCCTCAGATAGATCTATACCTATTACATTTCCATTATCTCCAACAATTGGTGATACTAAAAAGGCATCAAAACCTGCTCCAGAACCCAAATCAATAACTATTTGTCCTTTTTTAATTTTAGCCAATGCCGATGGGTTTCCGCATCCAACACCTAAATTTGAACCTTCGGGTACTGCATTCAATTCTTCCTTCGAATAGCCTATTTTTTCTCCTACTTGATTGACATTGTCCGTTGGGTCGCAACAGGCAAACAATTTTGAGAATAGTCCATTTTGAGTAGATTTGGCAAGTTTTCCATAACTATCTACAACTGATTGTTTTACTGATTTTGTCTTCATCTTTTTATTTTTTAGATTAATTATACCAAATGAATTTCAAAATGATTGTTAAAATTCGTTTCTTTTTCTTTTCTACTTCACAATAAAATTAAACCATAACCTAGGTTATGCTTAAATTTTATAGCTCGTATAAATAAAAAATAATTCAAATTTTAACAATCATTTTGAAATTCATTTGGTATTAATGATGCAAAATTCAGTTTTTAATACATACTGTCAATTGACCTTAGTCAAGTTCGCATAATTTTGTTTCTAATTCTACTTAAAGTTTCTGGTGCAATTTGTAAATAAGTCGCTAAATGGTTTAATGGCACTCGTTGGAGCAATTCTTTGTCATTATTCAATATATGTAAGTACCTGTCAGTTGCAGATAAGTCTCTTAGAAACCTATTATGTGATTCAGAAGTGATGAACTCGTTCTCTGCTGTCAACCTACCAACTTGTTGCCAAAACAGGTCTTTCTTGAATAGCTTTTGAAGAGAATCATAGGAAAGGATAATCAATTTCGATTCTTCTACTGCCTGTATAGCTATATCGCTTTCTTGTTGAGTTATCAAACTCTTGTACGAAGAGGTAATTGTATTTTCTCTACAAAAACAATTGGTAACTTCTTTACCATCATTGAGATAATACTGTCTTAGTAATCCCTTTTCAATAAATGCAATGTTTCTAGATATTTTACCTTGTTGCAACAAAAAACTTCCTGATTCTATAGTCTTTTCGGAAAGAAAGGGATATGCGTTTTCATAAACACTTGGTGTATAGTGAGGAAATTGCTGTAAATATTTATTGAATGCGTCCATTATTTTTTTGCTTGTAGATAACGATTGAATAAACTACGTTTTAATACAGTTTATTTATTGTTATATGAAGTGATAGTTATTCTATTTGACTTATAGTCCATCCACTTTCAACTTTTATAAATTCAATTTTTTGCTTGACATCCCATGGCAATAGAACATTGGCTGTGGCTTTATTCCCTGAAATTTTTATTTCAGAAAATTCCATTTGTTTAATAGCAAACAATCCTTTGATAATTAATTCAGCATAAGCATCATCATATCCACAAATATCAAGACTAAATGCACGTGATAAACCTTCAATTAATCTAGCTATTTCATAGCCATTATCCGATCTTAATGAATCCTTAATCTCTTTTGCATTATTGTATATAAATAAAGACAGACTGTCAATTTCTAAACCATTAGGTTTAGTAACTTTGAAATCAGTACTTCCAGTTATTGCAGTGATTTTTTCTTTCCCTCCCCTAGATAGACTTAATTCCTCTTTAAATATCCATTCATTGTTTTCCTTCTTAAAAGCGTATCCTACTATATCATCGTCAATAAAATTACCATTCATAATACAAGGCCAAAAGATAGCTATCCTAAGATCATTCTTTGAAATTTCGGACAACATTGCAAAATGTAAATCTGAATATTCCTCAGAGAGTCGAGTTTTAACCATTTCTCTTAATTGGTAGTCAGATTCCTGACTTTGAACGTTAAATGGTAAGAATACTAATAGGATAATTAATAATGAAAATAGTCTCATCTCAAATAAATTTATAATTATAGGTTCAATGGATTTCATATAACGTAAGGGTATAGTTCTGTTCCAAAGAACTATATCAACTGATACTGAAATCATCCCGAAAGCTTTCGGGACAGCACAAGTAAACGAAGTTAACTTTTTTGATCAATAAAGTCTAGAATAATTTCAGAAAACAATTTTGTATTTATGAACAATTCTAACTAAATCCGTTCTTCAATCCAAGTTTTAAAACTGTGAAAATTTTGTGGAGCTACACCATGACCTACAGGATATTCCTGATAACTGTTAGCAATATCGAGTGTATCTAAAAAAGGAGGTGCTTTTCGACCCCAATCAACAGGTAATACTTGATCAACCGTACCATGAGAAATATAAAAATCTAAGTTTTTATAATTCTCTTTTTCTAAATTGGTAGATAACAATTCAGGATTGATATATCCACTCAAAGCAATTACATGCTGTACCTTATCAGGATAATTTAAGGCCACAGCATAACTTAAAATAGTACCTTGACTAAAACCGAGTAAGAAAACATTATTAGTATCAACTTCAAAATTTGTTTTTACTTCATCAATAAAATGAGCGATGGTGTCTCTGGCTTTGATGGCTTCGGGTATATCAGAAAATTTACCATCAGTTGCATCAAAATGGATTGTGTACCAAGCATAACTTCCAAAACCCATAGAAAGTGGTGCTCTTGCACTGATAATTAATAATTCGTCAGGTAGTTGTTCAGCAAAAGAAAATAGGTCTTGCTCATTACTGCCATAACCATGAAGGAGGATAAGTAGGGGAGGGTTTGCTCCCATAGCTATCGGGGTTGTTTTGGGTTTTCTTACTAAGTATTCTAGTGATAGGTTTGTCATATATTTTAAAGTAGGGTATTATTGTTTTTAAATAACCCTCCAAGAGTTTTAAACTCTTGGAGGGTTATAAAATAGAAGTCGCACTAAAAGTGCGACTTTTAAAAATATACTATTTTATGTATGTTATCCTATTCCTTTAAACCAATCTTGAAACATATCACCTAATAAAGGTACTTTCTTTTCTTCACCTTTTAGTACACCTAAAAAGCCTATTACCCATAAAACAAAAGGGAATAAACTTAAAAGTGAACCAATCATACCCAAATTAGTAAATCTGGCGATTAAGTTTATAATTATGCCTAAAAGAATCAGTCCTATCATTTGCCTAATATGAAATGCTACAAAGGAATTCTTTTTATCATTATTCATAATAAAAGCAATAATTGTTCCTATAAAAGTAATATAGCTTATAATAGCTGTAGTTTTACCTTCATTTACTGTTGTGTTTTCCATAATTTTGATTTGGTTTTAATTAAGTTGTAAATATATTAAAATTTAATTGAGTATTAATTTATTATTGGCGAAAATCCCATACGCTTTTCCCTTTAATTGTTTACCTAAAAAAGCCGAATTTTTAGACGTTGACAGGATGTTTTCTTCTTGAAATTCATATTCAATTTCAGGATCAAATAGTGTTATATTTGCTATTTCCCCTATAACGATTATTGGGTTTTCAATACTAAAACGTGTTCTAGGTTGATTTGTTATGCAATCAATCGTTTTTTCTAATCCTAAGACGGAATTTACAACTCCGAAAAAGCTTTCTAAACCAATAGTTCCGTTCATTGCATTTTCAAATTCCACTTTTTTATGTTCAATATCAATAGGATTATGGTCAGAGGTTACCATATCAATGATTCCATTCTTAATACCTTTTATAAGTGCATTGGTATCATTTTTTGTCCGTAAAGGAGGTGTTACTTTACAATTGGCATTAAAATCGTCTAATTCATCATCCGTTAAAGAGAGATTGTGAGCACTTACACTACAAGTTATATTTAATCCTTTTTTCTTGGCATCTGCAATGAGTTTAACTGATTTTGTAGCAGAAATTGTTGGAATATGTAATTTGCCTCCTGTATATTCTAGTAAAAATAAGTCTCTGGCTATTTGTAATTCTTCCGCTAAGGCAGGATTTCCTTTTAAACCTAATAGTGTGCTATTTTTTCCTTCATTAGCAGCACCATTATTGGCAATGGTATTATCTTGAGGGAAACTGAGTACAAGTCCGTTAAAGTTCTGAGCATACAACAATGCTATTTTCATTAGGTTCGCATTACTGATAGGCACATTATAATCGCCAAATGCTATGGCACCCGAGTTTGACATATCATAAAGCTCAGCAAGTTCTTTACCTTTTGCTTGTTGTGTTAAATTTGCAATAGGATATAATGATACGGCATGCTGACCAGCTTTATTAACTAAAAACTCAACAGCTGATTTATTATCTATAAACGGATTTGTATTTGCATTTAATGCCACGGCCGTAAATCCGCTTTTAGCAGCTACCTTTAATCCGTTTAAGATGGTTTCACGTTCTTCATAACCGGGCTCTCCGAAAGAAACGCTTGTATCAAACCATCCTGCTGAAATATGTAAGTTTTTAAGTAAGATTTCTTTATACCCCTTTGGGTTTTTAATGTTAGCAGCAATATTAGAAATTTTTCCATTTTCAATTAAGACATCTCGTGTTCTTTGATGAAACTTACTGTTTGTATCAATTATTTTTGCTGATTTTATAAGTATGTTCATGGTTTTAGAAATTTAAGTAAAAATATTTCTGTTGCTAAAAATAATAATGCCAGTACTAAAAATAACTGCCATAAGTTGGTTGTTTTATATTTTTCTGATACCATCGTAAAAGCATCAGTTATAGAATTGATGTGTGTAATATTTGAGGCTTCTTTAAAATGTTCTTTTATAGCTATGTGAGATAAATCACTTTCTGTTCTATCATAATTATAAGCCAAAGTTTTTATTATTTTCTCATTGTGCTGTGCATTGATAAAACCATTCTTAACAGGATTGGATGTTGTCATAACTGTAACTTTTTTAGCTGCTATTTGTTGTTGTGGAATAAAATCTTCTTCAGCTGTTGTTAAATGTAGTACTTCATCCTTACTAAGTTGCGCATTGATCTCAATTGTATTCTCTTTACCTATAGTATAATATAATTGTGAAGGTTTTGAGCTGTACAATCCGAAATTATAAAATATTGGGACAATAAGCGGAGAACTTTTAAAATTGGAGTTTTTTGTATCTATTGATGCTGAAAACCAATAGACCAAGCCTTTTTTTACCGGTATTTGTGAAATAAAGCTTTTGCTGTTTTCAAATTTTAATATTGAAGACGCATTTCTAAAGTTTCCATTATAATAACTCTTGACAGTTGGATATTGAAAATTTTTAATTTTTTTCTCAAAAACACCTTTTAATAAAGGATGAGAGAAATTAATCGTTGAAATTGCTAGCTCAGTTTTGACTGAATTAGATGGGCTTCCGAGCTTAAACGCTCTTAAAGTTGAAGAATATGTATTTAAGTCTAAATCTGTAGGAGGAATCACTACTAAACTGCCACCTTTATCTACAAATTCTTTTAGTACACCAGTTAATGTGGTTGGAATATTCTGTAATTCATTTAGTATTATGAGATGTTGTTCTTCTATAGTATTATAATCAAACTTATTTACAGAAGTACTAATAAAGTTAAATTCGTCATTGGTATAAATTTTAGATAAAAATTGATTATTTTCTCCAATTACAGTAACATTTATTTTTTTAGGCTTGCTTATTGTAAAGAATAATTTGTTATCAAAATTTAGATAACCATCATCAATTTGTAGTTTTCCGTTAAATGTATTGGTATTAGGAATCTTAAAATCAGTTTCAGTAATTAAATTTTCAGTAAATGTAACTGTTGATCTACCGGCAAGAATATTTTCATTAAATAAAGAAATTGATAAATTATCCTCACCTAAACCATAACTTTTAAGAATTGCTTTAATATGAATTGACTCATTATTTTGACTCATTATATAGACGCTATCAATACTTACATTATTTCCATTGGTAGCTAATAACTTGGTAAAATAATAATTATGAATACTATCAATATCTATTTTATTTTTTAAATTAATTGATTGAAAATCAGATATTAAAAATATATTATTTAAAGTGTTTTTATCACGAATATCACCTTTAATTTTTAGTAAAATAGCATTCATATCCATTTTCACGGGGTGGTAATCTATAGAGAGTAAAGTATTTTTGATATCTTTTTCTGATAGATCTTTATAGACTTCATCATTCGTAAACAAATGGATATTATCTAAAGAAGAGGTGCCACTAATAATATCTTGAACTGCTCGTTTCAACAACTCACCATCAGTACCTTTTGCTTGCATACTAAATGAATTATCTAAATAAATATAGGTATCAATTGGCTTACTATCTTTAATATTACTTAAATAAGGTTGAGCAAAAGCTATTATTAATGCTGTAAATAACAATAATCTGGTAAAAAGTATAAGCAATTTCTTTAATCTGGAACTTTTTCTGGTTTGAAGTTCTACTTCTTTTAAGAACTTAATATTGGTAAAAGCAACTTTCTTAAAACGTCTTAATTGGAATAAATGAATGATAATTGGAATGACAAGGAGCAGTAAAGCGTAAAGAATTTCAGGATGCTTGAATTGCATTGTTCTATAAGATTTGTCAAAAATAGTAATTTATAACATTTGTTAGAGAATAAAAATTGAAAAATATACGGAAGATAAGAAATACAAACAAAAAACACCAAAATTCAATTAACAAATCACAACTGCTTCTAATTTATTTATTATTCATAGATAGTTATTTGGTATTTAACATGAATAATGGATAAACAGTAATTATTAATAGGGATGTCACTTCGAGTGGTTTTTCAGAGAAAAACTGTATCGAGAAGTAATAATTTGTTGAAAATTTACTTGCCTGCCTTTCCGTTAGGCAGGTCTTCGATACTATCCGCCTCTGGCGGATAACTACGACTGACGTAAATTCTCTTATCTATATATTTCACGTTAAATACCCCAAAATGCAGGGTTTTATATACTTTACTAAATTAATACGGTATATTTGGTAAGGAATCTTTTATAAGTAAGACATAATACTCTATAGACCTTAAATTTTTATCAGATGAAGAATTTCTATGTATTAATTATTGTATTGTCATTAACAGTTACTTTCTCGGTACAATCTCAAGATATGAATAATAGTGATCTGGAAAAGATCATTTATGTAGTTGCAGATAGCCTTAGAGGTAATACAGGTAATTGGCAATTCATGATAAAGGATAGAATTTTAATTTGTATTACTGATGAAAAAAATAACAGGATGCGTATTATGTCTCCTATTATTGAACAAAAAGAATTGGCTTTTCAAGATATGCTTAAATTAATGGAAGCAAATTTTCATACAGCATTAGATGTTAAGTATGCTATTTCTGATGAAGTTTTATGGTCAGTTTTTATACATCCATTAAAGGAATTAGATAAAGATGAAGTGTTAAGTGCAATCAATCAAGTATATGCAGCAGCTGTAACTTACGGAACAACGTATAATAGTACAGGCTTGGAATTTCCGAAAAAAGAAAAAGAAAACACAAAAGAGGATCAAGAAAAACTGTTTAAGAAAAAGATTTGAATTAATAATCTGTTTTAATGCTCTTATCAAAAGGTATTTTAAATTGATAGATCACATTTTCATCAAGTTTACCATCTAGTACATCTAAACCATAGACTATCTTTTTAGGATCATCATAGACAAAAGTGCCGAAAACCCGATCCCAAACGGAAAACATATTTCCAAAATTTGTATCTGTCCATGGTCTCTCAAAATGATGATGAAATTTATGTGTATTGGGCGTAACAAATATCAAACTCAACGGTTTATCTAACCAAAGTGGCATATTAATGTTCGCATGTGTAGTATAGGTAAAAAATATAGTTATTATTTTATATACTATATAAAATGCAAACGGAGCGCCCAATAGAATTATAGCGAGTAAAGCAAAAACTTCACGGGTAATATAATCTCCCGGATGATGACGTGTACCTGTGGTAGCATCAACTTTTGTATCACTATGATGAATCATATGAAACCGCCACATCCATGATACTTTGTGGAGTAAGTAATGTACAAGGTATTGAGCCACAAAGTCTAAAAATAAAATGGCAATCAATAATTCCGCCCAAACCGGTAACTCTATAAGGTGTAATAAGCCAATTTCATTGATGGTAATATA
This sequence comes from uncultured Flavobacteriaceae bacterium, assembly GCA_964463085.1. Taxonomy (GTDB): domain Bacteria; phylum Bacteroidota; class Bacteroidia; order Flavobacteriales; family Flavobacteriaceae; genus Aureibaculum. The sequence continues at coordinate 23,527 of CAYXAZ010000046.1, forward strand.
GCTAAAGATGTTAATGGTAGCAATTCCAAAAAGCACATTGATAATTAGAGTAGTAGTTAAAAATATAATATTAACAATTGCATGTTTCCATTTTTTATAGTTGAAATTAAATAAAGGAAAGATACCTTCTAAAGACCAACTAAAGACCAAACAAATAATGATCCAAATTAATTTTTGCCAAGATGGCATTTGTTCAAAGAAGAGTAAAAAGCTTTCCATGTAAAAAGATTAAGTTTTTACAAATATAGGTTTAAATGAATTTAATGTAAATATGTATTGTGATAAACCTCTCGTCTTTAGCCTGTCTTGAGCGATAGTCGAAAGGCTCAGGGTAACAACTTTGATAATATAAAATGTCTGGTCGAGCGCCCGCCTTCCGAAGTCTCATACAGAGGACAGGCAGTCGAAACCTTATTTTTTGCCCATTAAATTTGTGGTAGTATGCAAATATATAAGAATTATAGGAAACTATCTGAAAATGAAATAGGTAGCCTTATCTTTGGAAGGGTTTATAACCCTTCCAGAAATTTTTATGATCACCTCTTCACTTTTTGTTTTAGCAAAGCTATATTAATGACTTCTTTCATTGTATCTACATAATGAAATTTCAATCCTTTTAAATATTGTGGTTTAATTTCGTCAATATCTTTTTGATTGTCTTTACATAAAATAATTTCTTTAATATTAGCTCTTTTAGCAGCTAATATCTTTTCTTGAATTCCGCCAACAGGTAATACTTTACCACGCAAGGTAATTTCGCCGGTCATTGCCAGTTTTGATTTTACTTTGCGTCCGGTAAAGACAGACACTAATGACGTCAGCATAGTTATACCTGCACTAGGACCATCTTTAGGAGTAGCGCCTTCTGGCACATGTATATGTACATTTTTCTTTTCTAAATCTTCAGTAGTAACACCAAATTCATCTGCATTTGCTTTGATAAATTCCATGGCAATAGTAGCAGATTCTTTCATTACCTTACCTAAGTTACCTGTAATGGTTAGAGCCCCTTTTCCTTTAGAAGTGATAGATTCAATAAAGAGAATATCACCACCAACACTTGTCCATGCCAAACCTGTTACTACACCTGCAACGGAATTATTTTCATATTTATCACGTTCTAAACGGGCTGGACCTAGAATTTTAACTAGGTCTTCATTAGATATTTTAGTGTTGTATTCTTGTTCCATTGCAATAGATTTTGCAGCGTAACGTACAACTTTGGCTATTTTTTTATCCAAGCCTCTAACACCGGATTCACGTGTATAGCCTTCTATAATTTTTTCTAATTGAGCTTTACCTATTTGTATATGTTTAGTAGTTAAACCATGTTCTTTTAATTGCTTAGGCAATAAATGTTTTTTAGCAATCTCAATTTTTTCTTCAATGATATAGCCATTCACATTTATAATTTCCATTCGATCTCTCAATGCCCAAGGAATTGCACCAAGGTTATTAGCAGTAGCAATAAATAGTATTTTTGATAGATCATAACCAACTTCCAAATAATTATCGTGAAAATCAGTGTTTTGCTCAGGATCTAGCACTTCTAACATAGCTGAAGAAGGATCTCCACTATGACTACTTGCTAATTTATCAATTTCATCTAATACAAAAACAGGATTTGAAGTGCCAGCTTTTTTAATACTTTGTATTATTCTTCCAGGCATAGCGCCAATATAGGTTTTTCTATGTCCGCGTATTTCAGCTTCATCACGCATACCACCTAATGACATACGTATATACTTTCTACCTAAAGACTCGGCAATAGATTTGCCCAAAGAGGTTTTTCCAACTCCGGGAGGTCCATATAAACAGATAATTGGTGATTTCATATCACCTTTTAGCTTCAATACAGCCAAATGTTCAATAATACGCTCCTTAACTTTATCTAAACCAAAATGATCTCTATCTAATATTTTTTGAGCTCGTTTTA
>CAYXAZ010000047.1:0-2838 GCA_964463085.1 uncultured Flavobacteriaceae bacterium
ATTGTACTGCGTCAATTGAATATTTAAAGACATTCAAAAGAGTACAAGGAGAACCAAATTTTTATGCTGAAGAAGGTACATGTGCTCATGAATTAAGTGCTCATTGTTTAGAAAATGATATGGATGCTAAAGAGTTAGTTAGTTCAAGATTCAATGATATATTTGTTGATACTGAAATGACCAAAGAAACTCAAAAGTATATTGATTATATCCGTAATCAAGATACATGGAACTCTACTGTATGGGTTGAAAACAGAATTTCTCTGCAACATCTAGAACCTAATATGTTTGGTACTGCAGATGCAATTATATTTTCTTTTGATGAATTTGAAATAGAAGATGGAGTACACCTAATTACTAAAGGTGAGCTTGAAGTTGTAGATTTAAAGTATGGTAGAGGAGTAGTGGTTGAAGCTACTGACAATACTCAAATGATGATATATGCATTAGGTGCATTAGCTCATCTAGCTAAACATAAAATAAAATTTCATCCAAGCTTTGATGTTAAAATGACTATCGTACAACCTAGAGCACCACATGAATTAGGACCAATACGTTCTGACTACATGACAATAGCTCAACTTAAAGATTTTCAAGTTGAAGTTAAAGCTAGTATTAAAGAATCTAAGTCTAAAATACCTGTATTTAAAGCTACTGAAAAAGGTTGTAGATGGTGTGAGGCAGCTCCATTCTGTAAAGCTCATGCAAATCATAATATGGAAATAGCTAAGATTGAATTCTCTGAATTTGAATTAAGTCCTGCTGATTTTAAGAAAACAAGACCTGAACCAAAAGAACTCAGTGAGACAGACTTAGTTAATATTATGGCGCATACTAAAGCTATTGAATATTGGCTTAAAGGTATAACTGCATATTGCTTAGAAAGACTTCAACAAGGTAAGGTAGTACCTGGTTATAAGTTAGTTTATGGTCGTAGTAATAGAGCTTTCAAAGACCAGAAAGAAGTTGAGAAGATTCTATCTGAATATGGTACAGAAGAAGAACGAGTTTATAATACTAAGTTCTTGACTGTAGCTCAATTAGAAAAAGAACTTACTGACGAAGAATGGAAATTGATTAAAGAATTAATATTCAAACCTCAAGGTAAACTTTCATTAGCTAAAGAATCTGATCCAAGACCTAAAGCAGATACTGCGAAAGAAGCTATAAACGAATGGGCTGAAGACTAATGTATTATATCTACATACTGAAAACTACTGCATGTAAGAAGATGTATGTAGGTATAACTACAGACCCTTATCGTAGGTTTCAACAGCATAAACAAGTTGAGAAACATAAATGGAAGAAGCTCACAAAATGCGGAAGAGCTGTAAAACGCTATGGAGCTTCTACATTTTCTTTGGTTATTAAGGATAAAGCAGATACCAAAAAAGAAGCAGCAGAATTAGAACAAAAGTGGATAAAGCGTATAGGCTTGAAGCGCTTGTGGAATTCAAGCAAAGGCGGAGAATATAAGAGATGAGACCTGAAGAAACTATTGAGAAAAAGTTTGTAGATGAATGTTGGAAGATTGGAATTAAATCTATTAAGTTAGAAGTGAATGGCGAAAAAGGTTGGCCAGACCAAATGGTATTGTTACCTAGTGCAAGAGTAATGTTCTTTGAATTTAAAAGACCTGATGGCAAAGGAGAACCGAGTCTTCATCAAGTTAATACTCTTATGAATCTAGTTAATCTTGACTTTATAGCAATGATTGTAGATTCATGGGAGACTCCATTAGCTATGGTTAAAGAATATATAAAGCTTAATGAAGATACTATGGAAAAATCTAAAATCATTATGCCAGGAGATACTGATGTTAAACATTAAAACATTATATGGTAAAGGAGCTCATGGAATTAAAATATGGAAAATATGGTATGAAGATAATACCATACATATTGAAGCTAACGGTGGTCGTTATACAGAAATAATAGAAAAAGGATTAGCCGGTAGAAGTCTTCAAGCTCAAATCGATTTGCGCATTGAAGCTAGAGTTAGAGGTAAATTAGACTCTGGTTTCAAAAGAACCAAAGAGGAATTAGCTGGCAAAATTACAAACCAGCTTGGTCTTGCAATGCCTATGTTAGCTACTCCTTTTAAGAATGTAAAAAACCTAGATTTATCTAAATGTGTTTCACAACCTAAGTTAGACGGACATCGATGTTTGATTAATTCTGACGGAGCATATTCAAGAAGAGGTAAAGTTATTGATACTATACCTGAAATATTAGAAGCTCTTAATGTACCAGATGGTGTTACTCTTGATGGAGAGCTCTATTGTCATGGAGTATCTCTTCAGACTATATCTTCATGGGCTAAGAGAAGACAACCTAGTACTCTTGAACTAAAGTATTATGTGTATGATGTTATAATGGATGATACTAGTTTCTTAAATAGAATGCAAGTATTAAAAGAATTAATTCCTCATAATATATTTGATAAAGTAAGATTAGTTAATTCAGCTTACTTAAATAGTGATGATACATTATTTGATATATGTAGAGACTATAATAATGAAGGTTATGAAGGTGCTATCATTAGACCTTTGAATGGTTTATATGAAATCGGTAAAAGAAGTAAATCATTGATTAAAGTTAAGCCGAATCATTTTGGTGAATTAAAGAATGAAGACGAATTCTATTGTGTGGATGTCATACCTTCAAGGGAAGGACTTGGTATATTAATTTTAGAAGCTAAGAATGGATTAACTTTCAAGACTATAGCACCAGGTAATAATATTACTAAACGTAATACTCTAGAATATAAAGAGAAATATGTTGGTTCTTATGTTACTTGTGAATATTCAGAATTAACAGACATCGGTAAACCCTTTCA
>CAYXAZ010000047.1:2938-24207 GCA_964463085.1 uncultured Flavobacteriaceae bacterium
CAGGATTTTTAATATTCGTACTATCTATGATTTCACTAATGGTACTACTATCATGTGATGTAAAAGCAGATAGCTTAGACATTAATTTAATTTCAAAACATACTAAATCAGAATATAACTTCAATGAAGAAAACTTTGGTCTTGGTTATACAAAAGATTTTCATCCTCATTGGCAAGGTAAAGTAGGTTTTTACAAAAATTCATATAATAAAGATTCAATATATGCAATGATAAATTTGAAACATGACGCTAAACATTTTAGATATGGAATACAATTTGGTTTCGTATCCGGTTATGACAAAATTAAACCAAAAGAAAAAACGTACACACATATACATAAATACAAAAAACACCATAAATATACAAGTTATAAAGAAAAACATACTGAAACAAATGAAGTCGTTAATTTGAATGAGTTACAATTTATGATACTGCCGAATATAACTTGGAAAATAACTAAAGAACATGCTTTACAATTAGGTGTATTACCTTCTTTAACTAGGAATTCTATTTCTATATATACACTTCAATATCAATATTCATATTAAAAACATAGGGGCTTAAAGCCCCTATATTCTATTTTCTTCTTTTCTTAATCTTAACATTCTTCATTGCACTTCCAGCTTCTTTCTTTAAAGAGGCCATTTGACGCTCTGAAGCACTTAATGGTCTCATCTTCTTTTGTTTTGCCATCTTCATTATACTCCTATATTTTAAGTTTGTTTGTTTTTTCTTTGGAACCAGAACTAGAACCAAACCAGAAATTCATTATCTGTACAAGACCTGCTGATAAAATACCTAACAAATATAATGCAATATCTTTCTGAGTTCCAGTTAAGTCTAAACTCCCTGTAAACACATTATAAATAATTAGTCCAAACATAGAAACAAATATTGTACTAATTATTACATGTGGCCACATATTAAATTTAGCGAGGTTCCGTGCATTACTGCGGTCCTTAGTATTAAGGTCTTCTTCCTTAATATTAAGTTCACGCATTTGAACTTTAAAAGCATTATTAGCTATTTTAAGTTTAGACAATATTTCTGGGTCTTGACCCATAATAAGTTCTTGTATACGATCTTCACTAGCATCTTCATCATCTAATAAAGCTCCAGCTAGAAACTTAGTAGCCATTCCGCCAAAAGGACCGCCAATTGCCGTTCCAAGTATTGGTGCTATAGTTTTAACAATATCCTTCCAGTCACTCATTTCTTTACCTCTCTTAATATTTGTAATATAAGGCTACGGTTTCCTTTAACTTCATTTTTGATTTCGTTTATGTCTTCTTTAATAACTTCCTGTCTTATTCTTATTTCCGTAACTGTAGTATTATCAGTTGTTGTTATTTCCTCGGTTTTTAAAAGACGCTTTTCCATTGTAGCTAAAGCGGAATTCATTTGTATAAATTGTACTATACCTCCTGAAATAGTAACTAATAAAAAGGTAGCTGTAGCTGTTACGATTTTCTTTAAGTATTTATCCATATCTCTATTATGCTCATTTTCATTCATTGTCAATTCCCTACTTTTCGCCAAAGCTATAATGATTCCCGTCTTCCTTTTTGAAATCTCCACCCCAAGTACATTCTTCGTCTAATGATTTCCAGTACTCACCTAATGGTTTATGTGATTCAGTAGTAGTCAAATATTTTCCATCTTTAAAAAGGTTATAATCTTGAGCGAGACGCTTCTTGTGAAAAGAATTTCTAGAACCATAACCTCTTTTATTTCCAATCCTTCCATGTAAACGCGGATCACGATATGCATCACCATCCGTTAGTTCATATCCATTTTCATAAGCCCATATTACTAATTTAGCTTTTAGTAAAACGAATTTTCTTTGGTCATTACCTAGACTCATTGTCCACACCCATTAGTTGTCCAAAAAGAATCTCTCATTTCCGTTAATGTTCCGGTCAATAATAAAGCTCGAAGATGAGTAAACCACATGTCGTTTATATTACCTTTAGTAATAGGTACCGCTACTAAAAATTCATATTCAGCGTCATCTAAATTACCAGATGTTGCTCCATTCGCTTGATAATAAGCTAATTTACATTGATTTAAGTCTGCCATTATATTTGTCCACAGTTGGTTGTTTGCCAGAATTCTTTCTTCATTTCACCTACTGTTCCGCTAAAACCTTGACTTGTTAAGTAAACATACCACATGTCACTTACATGAGTTGTTAGTCCTGTTTGAGCAGTGAGAAATTCATATGTAGCATCATTAATATGTCCTGATGTAGCTCCATTATCAAGGAAATATTGTAACCTACAATCATTAATTTGTTTGCCACCTGTTATAAGTATTATTATGGCAACAGCAATCCTGTGTATAGTAGAGTCAGGTCCAAAGAGAGTTGTATGTGCGTTTTTAAACGCAGCTATATTTTTCTTCCAATTTATAATCATGGTTTAGTATAGACAGTCATAAAGCTGTCGTCTGCTCCAGTTGATGTAAATTTAAACGTAACTGCATCACCATTCATATCAGCGGCTGAAGCATCGAATTGATACATGCCATTTGATATTTCTGCAATCGCTCCAGTTGTAGCAACGAATGCACCACCATTAAGTGATTTAGTTACAGTGATTGTCAATCCTGTCTTAGGAGTAACATGGTCAGTACTAGAAACCATTAACACTAACAAGTTATTAAATGCAACATTCTTCTGAGGAACCTGAGTATTGGCAGATACAACCGCTATGGCTGCACCATTAGCTGCAATACCAGCATTATCAGGAGCTACAGTGTTAGGAGCAATTGTATTAGCTCCGTCTGTACCTCTCATATCTGCATTAGTAGCTACATTAGTAACATTAACTACAGTATCTACAGCAGGGTCAAAATCATTTAATGCAGCAATGGCTACACCATTAGCTGCAATACCAGCATTATCAGGAGCAATTGTATTAGCTCCGTCTGTACCTCTCATATCTGCATTATTAGCTACGTTAGTAACATTAACTACAGTATCTACAGCAGGGTCAAAGTCATTTAATAAACCGATTGCTACTCCATTTGATGCGATGCCTGCGTTATCTGGTACTACTGTATTAGGTACTACAGTATTCCAATCTCCTGGAGAGTCTAAATCAAACTCATGCTCAGCAGAAGCATGACCATATGTTTCAATACCAAAAGAAATATCAAGCCATATCTTAGTTCCTGTTTGGTCTATTATATAGATACGTATTCTAGCTGCACTCATTTCTGTCGCAGTTAATACGAGTGAATATCCACTACCTTCGTCTGTAGGAAGATTGGTGGTATTAGCTTCTGCACCTTCATCCTTCATTATAACTACATCACCAGCTGCGAAAGTAGCATTGACAATAAGGTCAACACCGTCAGGTGCAACAAGATCGAATGTTATAGTTTTAGCTTGGTTATATTTTCCTAAAATCATGCTGCATTCCTCATCATTAATCTTCTTCTTAAGTTAGTTATTCCTGTTGGACCACCAGGTGATACACCAGAGAAACTTAATAAATTCCATGCTCTCCTTTGGTGTAGTGTGCTAGATTGTTCTGTCATTGTCTTGGCAGTAGCAGCCCCGACTTGGGTAAATTGACTAGCAATAAAAGCACCATTAGTATTTAAGGCTTGAGCTAAGAAAGTTTGACTAGTTGTGTAAGTTGGTTGCGCACTATGACTTGTTGACCACATATCAACGATTAAACAATCATCATCAACTGGTGTTATTGAATCACTAAATGGCGTACCTGCTGAAACATCGGCAGTACTTAAATTCTGTACTATTGCATCATAAGCTTGTTTTGGACAACCTGTAACTTCAAAACAAAGCCACATATTGTATTGCGCCGCCGAGTCCATCGCGATATCGACATTGTAAGTTCCTGCACTAGTAGGTAAATCCGCTTCTAAACAAAAATAAACTACACACTGACTCGAGAAACTACCTTCTTGAGCTAATTGTCTTGAACCTTGTAGTGTCACCCCTGCACCAATTGTTCTATTAACACCAGCGGAATCTACTGTAATTGTACTTACGTCTGCTGCTGTTGCTGAGTTATCCTTAACTAAACAAACTATTACTAATACCCTTTTGCTACCAGATACAGATAATGGTACAGCAAGTGTGCCTGTTGTCGTACCAAAACCATTTAAAACAATAACAGATGCTGGAGTTATTACTGGAGCTACCATTTCTAATGTTCCTTTATTAATCTCATTGAAGCCCAATTCCTAATACTATTTTCAGCTATGCTGACTGAAGTAGTAGAATTCTGAACTGCTATTTTGAACTGCTTAGCTACACTAGTCAATTCAAAAGTGTAAGAAATTGTTAACGTATGCTTAGTTCCATCTGCATATCCTACTGACTCCCTTATGGCAGAACCATCTTCTATTATAGATATTGATACTGAATCGCCTGCAATACAACCTGATAGTTGTATACTAGCCTCAATACACCATAGTCCTCTAACATTTGGTTCCCATCTACTAAATGTAGCATTATAAAAATCGTCTACTGAAAAATATAGTGTTGTATCAAAGGGTACATTATATGATCCAAGACCTATTAATCCAGTGACTGCAGACCTATACACGACTGAATACTCATATAATGGATATGGATTCAATATTATATAATTAGCACCACCATTATTCATTAAATGATATGTAGCACCTGCTTTTAATTGGAAAGGACTGAATGTTCTAAGCGCTCCAGAAACAGGACTCACATATATTAAAAATACAGAACCTGTTCCATTTATATCCATTTTAGGGTTTATTGCAGTATTAGTAGCAGAACAATAAAATGAATAAATCCGTATTCCACTGCCTGAATAATTAGGAATATTCAATGTTAATGCGTTTGCAGTACCTGCTGATATAGGAGGTTCTTGACCAAATGATTCAACATTAGTAGTACCTAGAATATTAGTAGCTTTGTTTACTAACAAATTGTTTGTAACAGATACATTATTTGCACCATCTACGGTAAGTCCATTAGCAGTACCATTATCACTAATACCTAACCCAGCATTATAAGCTGTATTCCAAGCAGAACCATTATAAACTCTCATTTCCGGTACTACAGTATTATAATACAAATCACCAGCACCAAGTGCATTTCCAGAATTATCTAAAGCTGGATCGGCTGCAAATGGACCTAAATATAAATCGAGAAAGGCAGTATATAAAGCATCAGTGGCAACACGTGAAGCTTGTGCTGCTATCGCTTCAGTATTAGCTAATTGAAATGAGTTATCCGCTGATACTGCAGATGCTGCTGCGTCTGCCGCAGATGCTGCAGCAGCACCAGATTGGTCATCTGGATCTGAAGTAGAATTGACTAATTTTTTAGCTACAGAATCCCATACTAATGCACGTCTAGCTGTATAAGAAGGTAGAGTAAAATTAGTAGTTCCATCATCATCAATCTTAGCCAAAAGAGAACGGTCTACGTTTTCTTCTAATTGTTGTACAATTTGAGTCAAATTATCTAGAGCAAGTTCATGTGTTTCTGGCGGAAATCCACCATATGCACTATAGTCAGCTTCTTGTTCTATATCAACTTCACGTTTGATTAGTATGATAACGCCATTTGCTGGTTCAGTAGAAGTCAAATAATCTATTGAACCACCAGGTGATGCATTCTGGTCTGCGTTTAAATTAACCTGAATATTACCGGCAGATATAATGCCATCTTCGTATACTTTTAAATCATTAATATTTAAAACTTTAAAACTAAAAGTATAATTAGTTTGAACACCATTAGACGGATATAAAACTTTACCACCGCTATTATCAATTGCAATAGTCATTAGTACCACCTCTCATTCTGAAATTTTTGTTTTCTTTTGGCTTCACGTTTAGATTTCTTTAGTTCAAATTTTGGGTCACCAAATTTTCTCATCGAATCTAAAAATGCTCGTTCCATAATTAACTTAGTATACCACATCTGGCCAGGAACATAATTAGGAATACCACCTACAGTCTTCTTAACTATATCATTAAATTCTTTTTCTCCTGCTACCATATCATCCATAGAACCAAGAAAACCCTTCCATAATATTTTGTTAGCGTCTGAACCTATAGGTCCTAATACAAAGTCTTGTACAGAACCACCATATCCTCTAGAATCAGAAGACATTATATCTCCCATTATAGACATTAAACCAGCTTGCTTAAATCCTTCCATCCATAATTCTTTATTATCCCAAGATACAGGTTCTCTTCCTTTTGCTATTTCTTTTAACTGGAATACAGTAGTTCCTAATAGCCAAGTACCTACCATCATTGTAGTCGCATAACCTACCTTTGAACCCGTATTTCCGCCATTACCATGTAATGCTCTTGCCCAATGATTTGCAATAATAGTAGCAGGGAAATTCTTAAACATCGTAGCTCCTCTAAGAATCTCTCCACCTACTGTTCCTTTTTGAGTACCTTGATTCAACATAGACCTTACCATAGCATCGCCTTCAGGTACAGCATATTTAGTTTCACTAACTATCATAGCTACTATTTTTTCTGCAGTATTTCTAGGTAAAGCACTAGGGTCTAAATAATTCACATTACCTTTCTTCATCTTCTTGGACCGCTCTATAGCTTGCATGTCCTTGAAATCAATACCATAACGTTTGAATGTACGCATCATGTTCTCATTTGACCTGAAATCATTAGCTAATGTAGACATGAACTCTGCATGAAAAGCCATCTTTCCAGATACTGTCCATGCATTTAATCCACTACCTCTTAATATAGCTGAAGCAAATTTAGCAGAACCTTTATGTCCAGCTACATCAGAGAATCTCATTGCAGAATGAGCTTCATCTAACATCATATCTAATGGTTGCCAAAGAGATGCCGCGAGTTTTCTAGCTTCTGCAGACTGTCCTTTAGATACCATCCTACCTAAGTTATCTACAAAGCGCATCATGGTCTTCATAGCAGGAATGCCATTATAATTTGCAGTCATACTATTAAACATTATATCTGGTACTGCAGATAGTGCAGCTCCAGGTAACTTAATTCCTACCATAAAGTTTCTAAGAGTTTGCGCACGGTCGGCGAATATTCTACTTTTAGGACTAGTCTTTCCTGATATATTTCTAAAAGCTTTTTCAGCGAAATCTGCAGCATTTTTATTGAGTGTTTCTTTTATTACTGTATCAGCTAGGAATTTAAAACCAGCATCTGGATTTGGACCAAGATTTTCCATCATTCCAATTTCATTTGATATCATAGTTACATGGTCCATCATCAAAGTATAGATAGTACCATCTGAATACTTTTCATGATATGCTAACCATGAATCTGCATCTTTAAATACAAAGAATCTTTTTTCATTATGACGATTAGCTACTTTTCCTTTACCGAAATTTTTACCAGGTTCAAAGCGGTCTAAGCCACCTGAAACAATATTATCATACTCTGACCTAAATACATCTTTAGTGAATGTACCTTCAAAATCCATCTTATCAATATCAATCTTGTCTTCGATATCTTTATACCATTCTTCAAAACCTTTCTTACCGACAAGATATTCATCATGATGAGTCGGTAATACTATATCATCTATAGAATCAATAGCTCCACCAGCTTTATTGAATCTTACTTTTAATTCTTCAATTAGTTCATTCCATTGTTTTGCAAATTTAGTAAATTTAGTATCACCGACAGGTTCACCAAAGAGAGCTTTGGCGAAACCTACTTGGGATTTCTTATTTGTAAGAAGACCCCATTTACGTGGCATGAACTCTTCCATAATATCATACATCTTATTATGTGCATTAGCATTGATTGCATTAATCTTTGCTTCTAAACCTGATGTACCTGATTGTTCAAATCTATCAGTATACATTAAAGCTTTTAATCCAGCTGCAGCTCCTTTAGGATGGTATTTAACCTTTAACAAAGCTTTATTTACTACAATAGCTTGAAGTCTATTTTGACGTTTAGCGTTCTTAGTATCCTGAATAAGACTATTTACAAGCGCTATCTGTTGATCAGAAGTCATGTCTTTAATCTTGTATTTTTCTTTTTCAGTCTTTGTGAAACAATCTGTCATTTAAGTAGGCATCCTAATTTTTCTTCTAATTCGTCAGTACGAGCTTGGTATTCTATGTCAGCTTCAGCAAATGAAGATTTAACCATCATATTACCATCATCATCCATCATTAGTTCAAATTCTTTACCAGTAAAATCTTCGTCTAATTCATCAAATGCTTTATCAATTACTTCAGTATCTTCTGGACCTATAGTTGGTTTTGAATCATCTGTAGCTCTAGTACTAGTATTCATAGAGTCTTGAGTATCTTCAGTCTTTTGTATAAATTCTTCAGCAGGCATATCTTTCTTTGGTGCTACTTGAGATTCATATATAAACTGAGCAATATCTTCCGCTTGGTCTTTGTCTATACCTTCTTTCTCTACTAACTCGTCAACCAAAGAAGAACGATTTTCCTCAACTTTGATTTGGCGTTTACTTCTAATTCGATGGGCTAAATTACCGGCAACACCTGCTATTGCTCCGGACATTATACCTGATGCAGCGAGATTAAACATTGCATCTTTAGTGGTATATTCAACTCCAATTTCTTCTTTCCAACTAAATATAAAAGGTTCTATAGCGGCCGCAGCTACTACACCACCTATCGCTCCTTTCTTAGCCATCGCTAACGAATACATAGCTCTTGATGTAGCTTTAGCTCCTGATATTGCAGCACCACCGATTGGAATATAATTTACAGGGTCTAAACCTGCACCAATCATACTACCGGCAAATGCAGATACATCACCACCACCTAAAGCTCTATCATATATGTCTTCACGGTATTTACGGCGTTGTGCTAAGTCTTCATCACGCCATTTAGTTAATTGCTCAGTGGTAGGTATTTCTTTGTCTAAATCTAAATATTCATTAGCATATTTAGCAATAGAATCATAATCTACTTTTTGAGTATGTCCTCTTTTAGTAGTGAATGATTTAATTATTGATTCAGGTATATAACCTTCAGAGGTTAATTTCTTAACTTGGTCTGCTCTTTCGGCAGAACCTATATCATTGATAGCACTTGATACAGAAAGTTCCTCATCGAATACTTGACCAACACCTGCTTGAAAATTTTCTAGAGCGCTAGAATATCCTTTGAATGGTTTCGCTTCCTCATTCAATTGTTCCATTCTATTTATATTTCCAGGTTTAAAAGCCATTATCTTGCTCTATTTCTTGGGTCAAATTTTTCTCTTAAAGGTTTTCTTTCAGCATCACCATTATAAGGTAATATAAACACATTACCATCCGCTCCAGCTAAAGGAACTCCATTATTACGTAATACTGCATATTTACCTTGTGATACTTCTTCTAAAATAATATCACCATCATTTAAATCTCTAAGAAATTCAGTTGAATCATATCCATCAATACCACCTAATGAATCAATATATTTAGGACTTATAGTATTAAGCCATTCGTCCCAAGTATCTTGGTTCATACCATATTCTGGAGTAGGTATTTTCCTACCACTCTGGTCTAACATCCCACCAGTAGCAGCTTCAACAGCCATTGCAAATAAATCGTCACCGAACATTCCGCCTTTTTCAATTGAATCTAAATCTTTGCCAGCACTTTTAGCATAAAATACATAAGCATCTAGTACTGCTTCGCGAACTGCAGCTTCTTTCTTTGGATTACCAAAGAAAGCTCCCTTAATTTCTGAGTTTATTTCTATATTCATTAATGATCTAATGACATTTACTTGCTGTGGATTTTCACGTTTATATGCATTACCTCTTAAGATAGCTTCTGCACTAGACATCTTACCATTTAATGATGCAAGACCTGCCATAGTAAATGATGTTGAGTTTCCATCAACATTTAGTTGTCCATATAAATCAGTAGCTTCATTACCTAACATAGCTGCATTAACAGTCAAGAAGTTCATTTGTTCTTTAACAGACATTTCATTTAATTCGCCAGACATAGCTAAAGCTTCGTTCTTAGTGAATAACCCTTTACCTATGCCTTCTCCATAATTTTGTTCAGCCATATCAAATTGTCGTTTTCTAGCCATCAATTGCTGAGCTAATACTTTAAAATCCTTAGATTTAATGTTTATAGGAGACAATTTTAAAAATCCAGCGTCTGATGCAGCTTTCATTAAATCCTTATTTTCCAAAGAAGATTGAGTTTTATTAGCTGTTTCTAGTCGCATAGTTAGTTGTTTAGTTTCAAAGTCTTTAAACTTTGAATTCTTTTTAACTTGTTCTATATATCCTAATCTAGTATCGCGGTCAGCTTTATTCATTATGTTTACATTACCTGAAAATATTGCAGCCATCTCGAGATTTTTTAATTCGGCAGTTAATGTTCCTTTATTTTCGGCATTCGCTAATACAGCTTTACGATATAAAATTTCGAATGATTTAGGATCAACTTCTTTTCCTTTAAGAGAGTTTTCTTGAGTTATCTTAATTTCTCTTTTTATTAATTCAAGGTTGGCTTTGTTAGTAGATTTCGTAGTTCTATTTAACCTACTTAATTCACTTTCTAATTTGCCAATCCATGCAACTCTTCCAGTAGAATCTAATACACCTTTATTTTTCTCATACGTTTCATTTTCACTTTTTAAATGTTCTATAGCACCTTTTATACCTTCAACATTTGATTGTATAATAAGGTCTTCATATGAAATTATTTCAGAAGATTTATTTGTTCTTAGTTTAAATTCTTTTATTTCAGTAGGAGAACCATTCATATCATTTGCTATTTGTAAAGCAATATCAGGTCTTCTTTGGTCTATTGCATTTTGCCAATTAGTCTTTTGATCAGAAAATATTTGTCTTTCAATTTGTTGATTTGCTTTAGTTTGTATAGAAGTTTGTTTTCCTACTGAAATTTGATTAGCTTGTAAAGTCCAATCATTACGAGCTCTTTCATCTTCTATTATAAGTCCAGACCTTGGTATACTTTCTTTATTAAAGTTTTCATACAATAAAGGAAGTATTTCAGCTGAAGAAATTTTTCCTTTAGTTCTCATTCCTTCAGTTACTATTTCATTTGGTAATTCTTCAGGTTTGAAAAATTCTTTTCCACCATATTGTTTCCAAAATTCTGATTCTTCTTTTTGTTTAAATAAAGAAGACTGTTGCTTCTGTCTTTCAGTTTTAATTTTTTGATATTTGTTTGCTATATTAAATGATGTATCTGCTGCGTTATTTAAGGTTTCACTTGTTTTCTTTATCTTATATGTTTCACCCTCTAACCCTGTAGTACCAGCACTTTGTCGACCTAGAGATTGTACAGCAGTTGTATTACGAGGTGTAAGTTTCATTTAAAATCCCCATCCGAAAGCTTTACCGGCAGTACTAGTTATAGCATTACCAAGACCAGATATTAAATTACCTTCAGCTACAGAATTTGCATTACGTCTTCTAGCGTCAGCTTCTCTGCTTTTTATTGCAGATTGACTTGCTCCAGATGTTCTCATCCAGTCTACATCTTTCTTATTTTCTGAACTAACAAATTCAAGATATTTATCCAAAGAAGAACCTTTCGCAAAACCAGATGCACCTATGTTTGCTGAAATTTGACCTTCTGTTTCTGCTTGACTCAATTCAGTACGACGTATAGTTTCTTTAACTTCTAAGTTATAGAGCCGTATATTTTCTTGGTCTATTTTATATTGCTCTTCCGCAGTTTTCTTCTCATTATCGTATTGTTTTATTGGTCCTAAACCACCACCTAAAGCAGTACCAATAGTAGCTACTGGTGCTAATATTAATGCAGCTCCTGTTAATAAATCAGATGACATAATTATATCCTCTTTAAAAATGTTATATCTTCTTTTGTATATCCCTTTTGACTAAGGTATTTACAAAAATGTGAGTCATATCTGGCAGACTGCCTTATGAAATTAACTCCACGTTCACTAAAATAATTTTCTGAATACTGTATCATCAAACTTGAATTCCGTCTATAACCTTTTTCAATAAAGAATGTTATTTGCTGTGCTACTAGTTTAGTTTTTATATGTGGATGAGTGTTAACAAAAAAGAATAATATTCCTTTTATTACTAATTCTTCATCTCTTAATATAATAGAAGTAAACATATCTCCTACTGATAAATACATATTCCAATCTATATCAAGTGGTTCTTCGAAATGTCCAGATTCCTCATAATTATTATTTGTAATATCATATAATTCTTCAATGAGAAATTTACTTAATTGTTCTCTATTGACTATCATAATTTGTTGTTCTTTAACTTACCACCTATACCAGATATATTGAGAGGTAAAGGTAATGGTTGACTTATTGTCATAGTAGATTCTTTCGACCAACCTAAATCTGGAAGGTCTATTATTTCAGATTTAAAACTTTCTCTTTCTACCATTAAAGTAGCTGGTATTCTTAAAAAAGTATCACTACCATTTACAATTGGTCTAGAACTATCTATAACAGAAATTGCCATATTTGACCATCTCTTAGAATGATTAAAAGATGATCCACTTTGTATATCACTTATTTCTGGTAATGTTTCTATTTCTTTATTAAATCCTAAACCTACTATTATCTTAGCTGCTACATAAGATAATGTTATAATTCCACCTACAGCTACTACTAAATCAGGGTGTACTTTATCATCAGCTAATACTTGTACGGTCCTACCAATTAAATGATCAAAACCTGTAAAAGTATTAGAAGGTGCACCAAAAGGAGCTACAACTTCTATAGTAGAATCCATATGATGGTTTGAATTTTTTGTTGCCTGGACTTCTATATTCGATTGGCCATTTCTAAATGTAGATATCCACGTTACTCCTTCACCATATTTTCTTGTAATCGCAGATGAATGTATATATGCGTCTGTTTCATATCTATACCAACCATAAGTTCCCTGGTCTCTTTCGAAATTACATAATATTAAAGTACCATCAAGTTTTCTAAATACGAATCTACCTATTGGTGAATAATCAAAACTCATTTCAGAAATTAATTCTTTAGAAATATGTTCAGAGTTAAAAGATATATCATATGAAGCCCAACCTTCCTCATCTCTAACATAATTCATTAATCTTACTTTCCTACTGCTTGAACTTACAAATGCTATTTCTTCACCAACTATTACAGCATTTACTGTTGAACTACCATATTCTGATTGTTGGTTAGTTTGGGCATTTGAAGGAGATATACCACCTCCACTAGTGAATATTAAGTGTTCACTATTATTCATTCCTATTATTAATTTCTTATTACCATTTACCCATTGAACTTCTCCTGTCTTCGCCAAAGGAAGATCAAGTGCGTCTCCTGCTATTCCCGTTCCTACATCAAAATTTGTATAATCGTTAGGTTTTGACAACCATATTCCAGAAGGTTTATTGAATGAACCTCCTAAAACTAAACGACTATCATAGAAAGTAGCTGAATAAGCTGAAGTAGAACCCCATGGAATTGGATTAGCTCCTGATGTAAATGGTATAACTCCTAATGTCCATGTTTTATTTTTACCTAGTGAACCACTTGAATATGTTAATTCTTGTGCATCTATACTAATAGACTTTGAGAACAAATACATTTTGTTTTGTCCCGGTACCATTATTGTTTTAATAGATTCTATATTATTGTCAAAAGACCAAGGAGAAGCAAAACTAGTTTCAACAGGTGTTAATGTTGCAAATGAATTTACTTTTCTTAAATCTCTTATATTTCCATTATCTCGTATAGTTAAATAGAATTCTGTTAACAATATGTTATGTGTAAATGTTATAACTATTTTCTTACCAATTTGGTTAGTAAATTGTGCTATATCAAAAGTATCTATATTAGTACCAATTCTAATTTCAATTGCAGAATCTGAGTTAGCTGAGTTAAATAAATCAGAACCATATATCTCTACAGTATGTTCAGTAGTACCTCCTAATAAAAATACTCGTTGATATAATAGACCATTATCAATTCTCGCTATTCCACCAACAAATTTTACTAAACCTCCCCAAACGAACGACTTGTAGAAAAAATGTGGGTCTGCAATTAAGTTGTTTTCTTTATGAACTCCATCTTCATCATATACAGTTAATATACTACTATCTATAGATACACAATATGATTCTGTATCATTAATATTAAAAGGAAATAATTTAATGTACTTATCAAAAGCATATACAGAATCAACTTGATCGAATCCCATTCTAGATTCTAATGGACCATGAGAAGTAGGACTCATGTTAATACAACTTTTCAATGATGCTGCATGTAAAGCGGCATATTGACCGTCGTTTCGAAGATATTTCTTTGGAGAAATTTCTCCCGCAGCAAAACTTTTTTGTAATTCATATGCCATTAACTTACACCTTCTAAATTAAGGTTTATTCTTCGTGATTTTTCCATTATAGATGTATCTAACATTTCTCTTGAACCTTGAAGTCCATCAGAAGCTGAAGCTCTATCTAAAGTATCATCATATAAAGAATACATGTCTTTCATCATAGATTTATTTTCAGTTAATGGTATTGCAATTCTACTAGCTATATGAGCAGCCAAAGCTTGGTCAAATAGTGAGGAGAATTTTGTTGTTGATTGCTGGTCCCATATATACTTAACATCGATTTCATTAATATCAGCATAAATAATTTTATCTTCTAATACATGTGGTAAAGTAGGAGGTTGATTTCTACCATCATGTCGTGGATCATATACATTAATTAATCTTAAAGAGTCTGAAGGAGACGTGAAACTATAGGAGTATCCGAATAGAGGAGTTGCCACTAATGGGGTCAGCGTAACTCTCTTTATTGCAAATGTCCACTCACGTTCCTCCAGAACTGCCCTTCTACTCATTTCATAGTTAGCATTACAAAGTATACCTTCTGCAGTATTATCAGTTAACGCAGTAATCAATTGACCACCAAGCCAACTAATAGCTAAATTACAGATTTCTACTTTGCTTGCTGACATAAAATACTCCTATTTAACTGAACTTGCGCTATCTTTATCTTTCTTCTTTTTCTTGTCAGAAATAGCCTGCATAATATCAGGAGTGAACTTTTTAAGTGTATCAATAGTTACACCAAGTCCTTCTGAAATTTTCTTTAAAGAAACATCTTCTGCTAATAGCTTATGAAACTTAGCTATATCAGGTTTGTTCATAGTCTTCTTCATTTTATTCTCCGATTAATTAATTAAGTGTTAGCCTAATTTTTCTACTGTTTCTTTATAATATTCAAGTAGACGTTTTACTGTTTGAGCTAGGTCGATATCGTTAGCGCTAAATGTACTATCAATTATAATAGCTACATCACCAGCAGGTACTGCAACAGTTACTGTTTCAGCTCCTGTTAATGCAGTAGTTACAAATGCGCTTTTAACATCACCTGGTGCTCCTCTTACTGAAGTTGCTGCCATGTTATTTCTCCTATTTAACCAAAGGAAAAGACCCTCATAAGAGGGTCAGTTCAACTTATAGTGTATCAGCTACGTGGATTAATTGAACATGTTCATCTTCAACTCGAACTGCGCCCATTGTCCATTGACTAAATACTTGCCACATATAAGAGAAACTTGGGTTTTCACCAATACGTGTGAAAGTATCTTGATTAACTGCAAGACCTAAACCATGAGCAGTAAAAGTCAAGCAATACAATTGACCACCAGCTGGAGCTTCTAACAAGTTAGATACAATCCAGGTATAACCCATCCAGTTAGGAACAATACCATAGCGTTGCAGCGCCTGTGCTTGTACATAATCTGAAGAAGTATTTTCAGTTAACTGCATCATTTTACGAACTTGAGTAGGACCAACAACACAAATCTTAGGAACATCAGGCATGATTTCATCAGACATGTATTGTTCTTGAGATTGTGTCATTAAATCAAAGCTGATTGGTGATAAACCATTACCGATGATTTGAGATGCAGGTAAAGCATTTGCTACGCCATCACCATCAAGAGCAGTACCAGAACAAGCAGCAATAATCAATGTATCCATTTGGCGGTTCATAGCCATAGCTTGGTTATATGCATAGTTAGAATCAGGATTTACTAACATTTGAACACGATCTTCATGTTCAATTGTCATGGTATGATTCCATGTTTGAGGTTGAGCAACACGTCTTGACCATGTATCATCTTGGTAAACTGTAGCTACTCGACGGCCAGTTTTTTGAACAGCCGCTGTTTGAGATAAACGTTCAAAGTTATAAGCATCACCGCCTGAACCAACTTCATATACATGAGGTCGCAAGCGAGTTTCCATTTGTTGTGACAAATGTCGTACGTTGTCTTCGTATTCTTCAATAAAAGCTTTGTCGATTGTAATAGCCATTATCGTTTCTCCTAATTAAGTTAAACCCTGAAACGATACCCGGCTATCCGGACGTTTAAATTTTAACCAAAAGAGTTGGGATTAGCTCTTTTGGTTTTGTGTAGACGCGTTAACGATACCTACTCTGTTGCTTCTCCCGTCTTAATCAAATATAACTTGCGCATTTTATCTTTTGCAAGTTGATGACCTTGAGCTTGAGGATTATTATAAGGATGATCCTTATTATTACGTATTTCTGAAATCTTTGTTGCTGCCTCATCTGGAGACATTAAGTTATTTCCTTGGTCGCCTTGACTTTGAAATTCTTGTCCATTAGAACCAAACTGCTTAGCTAAAGAATAAAATGATTTAAGCTCTGCAGAAGAAAAATTAGTATCTTCTGCTAGTTGTGGAAAGAAGGTTTTAGCAATCTTTTTAGCTGCATGTACTCTTTCATCATATGTTAAACCCCATTCTTGTTTTAAATCTTTCAATTGATTATTAAATGTTTCCAAACTAGAATCATGATTTTGTATGTCTGATTCACGTACTTTCTGATCTAAAATTTTCAGTTGTTTCTTTGTTAAACCAATTTCATGAGCAATTTTAGCAATAAATTCTTTACGTTCATCAGGAAGCGTATGTCCTTCTATTTCAGCAAATTCATAATCTTTAAGGTCATCAGGTCGACCTAGTGTCTTAAATAATGCAGCTTGTTGTTCTGCATCTTCAAGATCAGGTCTAGGCATTAGGCGTTCGCCTGATAATTCAATAACTTTGTTTGTAAATTTTCCCCAATCTTCAGCTCCAGCGTCATCGCCAGGTTTGAAAACTCCTGTACCAAATTTACTGCGCATGTTAGTCATACGATCCCAGAAAATTTCAGGTGTATCAGAATTTTTTATTTCATCCCATTCATGTGTAGCTTCTGGAAATTGTTTTAAACCTTCTTCATTCATTGTTTGTTCCCCATTTTAACTTTATCTATTAGTTGCATGACTAGGTCTCTTTGTGCTATACAATAGACTGTGTCACGGTCGTTTTTCTGAAAGAGATTAGCATCAACATATGTTGTTTTTAATTCTTTCAATATTTCTCTTCCAGCTCCTGATCCAAAGACAGACTGACAAAGCCGGTCAAATCGTAATGAACGCTCTAAGAATTCTTCAGATTCTGGTAAACTAGACATTCTGTCCATCCTCTGTAGCTAATTTCATTGCTTGTTGTCCTTCACCTTGAGCTTTCATTGCGACACCTTCAGCTTGTGCTTCTTGTAACATACCTTGTTTTTGGGCTAAAGCAGCATCTTCTGATTTAAGCTTCTTGACAGTGTCTTTACCATTAATTACTTTTTCAGGTACATTGCGTAATCGAGCTAATTCACGGCCAAGTTCATCGTCATCTACAAGATATTTAAGGTCAGGATATCGTTCTGATAATTGACCTATTGCACCTGCCCATTCTAAAATGTCTGTAGCTTGTTGAGATTTTTGAGCTGTAGCTAAGGCTCCTATAAATTCAATACTAATATCAAATTCTTGGTTTTCTAGAATCTGTGGCATTTCCTTAAGACGGCCAGCTCGAAGTTCAATGTTGTATACATTTTCAACGATTGGATTTAACCAATCAACTTTAATACGACCGAGTGTAGGACCAAGGAGACGATGCATAAGCTCGTATCTAATTTGAGCTTCTGTTGCAGTCATCGCTGGAGAATCTTTTAATTCAAGCTGGTCTACCATAAATGCTTGTTTAATAGATTCCTTTAATATCATTATTTCTTCTGTCGATATGGAGAAATTAGCTCGACTTTCATACGGTTTTAAAGCATCCATATCTCTTAATATTGTTAAACCTCTTGGACCTAAATCAAGATTTGACATTAAACCACGTTCAGTGGTTATATTAGCAGGGTCGATAGCTTTTTCAATCGCTCTTGTTCTCATTAACCTGTGCTGGTTTAATTGCTTAATATCGCCTAAACATATATGACCTGGACCATGTCCCCATTGAGAACCTGATACTTTTCTCCATCGCACTGAATATGCAGGCATTTCATAATAACCACCTTCTTCTCCAATCTGTTCACCTGATATATGAAGAAAATATAAGTGTCCAAAAGGTCGTTCAGTTGGTATGAGTGGTTTTGATATATCTGCATTAAGTTTACTTTTACGAGGATATACTGCAAATATTATGTCAACCACTTCATCAGTAGTCGAAGCATTATCATATTTGTCTTTAATTAATTTAGGTACATTATCATAACCAAACTTATCTACAATCTTTGAAACTTTCCATTCAAGTTTTCTAAAGAAAGAGTGTGGTCCTTTTACACCTTCTTGAAAATAAGCTTCTTTAAGTGGAATCATATTAAAGCTTAATTCATCATCATCTAAACCACCAGATTCTGAAGTCATAAAACCATGACCAAAACCTGTCATATCAAGGATAAGTTCATCTGCTTCCAAAGAAAAATTCGAATTGTCTATTGCTTGATAGACTCGCTTAGCGGTGTCTGCTAACCAATCAGAAGCTTCATTATTATTCTGTATATCTTCATCTTTAAACTTAAGATAAAACCACTGCATATTAGGGAGAACCGCTCCGTGTATTGCAGCTGCAAGAGTAGAGGCTGAAATAACTGCAGTATCATCAAAGTGATCATATTTATCCCATTCAACTGAACCTTCAGTAGTATTCTTTTGGAACATACGACCGCGGTAGGGAACTACATATTTTTCTAATTCGTTCCATACACCTTTGACATACTTGCCTTCTGAGTCAAGAGAATCAAATGTCTTCTTTAATTTTCTGATTGTTTCTTGACTAGCCATTTAATGCACCTTTAACTGTAAATTTGCTTACATCACTGTGTGAACTTATCACTTCATAACCACGTCCCATACCTAAGCAGAGATACTGTAGTGCTTCACACACATGACTATACTTGTTCTTATCAGGTTTGTTCTGATACTCTTCACCTGATACCTGTATTCTTTTATATTTATAACCACCATTGAGACCCTTCCTAAGCATTGAGCAATTAGGACTTACAATCAACATAGGTTCACCTGTCATACCTAGCGTCGTAAGAGGTACCGCAACAGATTCACGCCGAATTGTGAAATTATTTGTATGAGCAGGGTCAATAGGTATACCGTAGTTCTGCAATATTTCAATACATGTTTCATCAATCTGTTCTCCTGGGTTATTACCAGCTGGGTCTCCGGTAGCTATAACTTCAATACCTTTCGGATAGTGTCCTTTAATCCTTTCTGCAAGTAGCTTACCAAACGTCGTAGCGCCTATACCAAAGGAAGTTAATTCGTCTACTACCTGTATCTGGCCTTTAATTTCCTGGGCGAAAACGGCTGCAGGAGTTCTTCCGAAATCAACACCAATATATAGTACATCAGCGTCAAACTCTATTTGGAGTTCTGTCACGTGAATCGTGTCATGGAACTCTGGCATTACAGGTAGACCATCACTCACAAATCCGTATTTTCCATATACATACACCTTAACCCATTCAGGGTCTTTACCCAACATCATGTTCGTATAATATCGGGGTGGTAAATTATCAACATTCTCTGCTTCATCACACAAACCAGATGGCTGGTGAAAGATAGCTGCATTGCTTGGTAAGTTCTCTTCAAATAGAGAGAAATACCAGTGGTCTGAGTCAGGTGGATTCGTATCCATTATAACTCCCCACCATGTTGGACCTCCTTCTCTCTTTGCTGGGTATCTGCCTACTCGACCTACTAACATATCGAGTACAGCTTTAGGTATTTCCCTTACCTCATTAATCCAACCTCCCGTTAGTTCCAAAGAAAGAAGTTTCTTGATATCGTTAGGTCTATCAAGTGCTCGAAATAAGATTTGGCATTGAACAACCGTCATGTCTGGTAGTACAAACTCCATGACGAATTCCATGTCTTGTTTACGTAAGAGTCCTAACTCCTCTTGTACCCAATCGAACCATGTTCGCATTGTAGTATCGATTAATTCTCTATATGTGTTACGTATAATAACCCATCTAGACTTTCTAACCCCTAAATGAGGTAATTGTTCACATGACTTCTTGAATATTTCTATACAGCATGCTACTGATTTGCCACTACCGATTGGACCTATGATTGTCCTTAAAAACTTATCTGATAGATGGAACTTTCGTCCAGTAGTTGTTGCATTGTAATCTATATCTAATAATGCCATTATTTAATTATATACTAAACAAGCCCGTGTGTACATAAAACTTTATTAAAAAATTTAAAATAGTGGTTTGTATTTAACTTTCCCAGGTTTTAATGTATAACGAACCTGGCCCAAAAAATTCAGGAAAGCTCGGGCAGATTACGCCGGATTATAAAATTTGTTTATACACGTATTAAGAGAATTTATCACAGAAAATTGCCGCCACGTGTGAGTCGTTATAAATTCTCTTTATATATGTATAAAAAATGTTAATAATTAAAGTTATTTATACACGTATAAATAAATTGAATTGTACATTTAAAACTATATATAAATCAATAACTTAGGTACTGTATAAACCTAATTAATAACTATTATAAAAAACTTTTATTGTACAATTAATTCATTTTAATATATAATATACCTATAAATAAAATTAATATTAATTATAAATTTTATTTATACCCCATTAAAATAATTTAATGGGAAATATGAAGAAAAGGTGAATGAAAATGGAAAAATTAATAAATGGTTTTAAAATTGAAGAAGGATTTAAAATTGAGTTTGTAAATAACCCAAAAAGAAAAGGATTTAAGAGTTTTGATAGATATGAAAAATACCAAACCTCTACCACATTAAATGAATATTTTGAAATATGTGAAAAGAAATATTCGAATGCGGATTTAAGATATGATGAGGAAAAAGGATTTTTAAAGATTTTTGATAAGAATGGAACACAGATTAATTTGATTGAAGAATAAAGGATAATGGACAAGGATGTC
>CAYXAZ010000047.1:24307-25425 GCA_964463085.1 uncultured Flavobacteriaceae bacterium
ATGATAGTAGAATGGTATGAAGTAAGTAGTGTAGAATTTGTTGATGGTATATTTATGTTATGGTATAAGGAGAGTGAAGATGAATAAATGTTTAAGTGATGATATAAATAATAGTTTAGTAGATTATCTGTCTGATGAAAGAGAATATAGATCGAATGGAGTTGATGATTTTTTAGAATCGGATGATATGATTGTTGAAATAATCATGACCATCACAAAGATAAAAAACCTAATACGTGAAGGTTTAAGTGATGATGAAGTAAAAGAAAGAATGTCACATTAGATTGATTCAATAAGACAAGGATGTCTTTCTTTTAAATAAGCTAGGATACTAGAGAAGCCGGCGGTGCGTGGCTGCTAAGTAACCCGACAAGTCAGCCAAAGAAGAAGCGGCCGATTGATCGGGTTCCTGTCGCGGATGTTGAAGAACGGCGGGTTGGTTGGGTTCCAAAGGAACTATCACTTCGGATAATGGCATTTTTGGTTCTGTGCCAAAGGAACACTTGCATTTTCTATTACCTTTATTCTATATTAGTTATTACCTTTATTCAATGGTAGATATTAGAGGAGAAGATATTTTAAATAGCCCTTAAAACAACACATGAACACACCGGTTCCTTATATAAGGGCCCAGTTTTTTATCTAATTCTACCACGTATAATTAACCGTAAAAAATTTTTATCTAATATCTACCATTGAATCAATAAGAGATTAGATCAATAATAGTATAATTAATAATTATAATTGTATACAAAGGATTAAATCTAGTATATAATTAACCCAAGAATCAAATAAAATAATTTATTTGAATATTAACAAAAAGGTAATAAACCATGACTGAATTATCAATAAGTGGATTTCACATCGATTCCAACACTCAATTCCAATACAAGTCTAATCCAAAGCGCAACGGTTGTAAAGCTTACCTTCGATATGAAGAGTACTCACAGTCTAAAAATATTGACGAATATTTAGACATAACTAAAGATACCAAATTCGGTAAAGCCGACTTACGGTATGATGTCGAACATTTTCATCTTTCTTTGGTTAAAGACGGAGAAGTAATAAACCAACCACAACAAAAAGAAGTAAAAGAAGTAAAAGAAGTAAAAGAAGTA
>CAYXAZ010000048.1:0-25160 GCA_964463085.1 uncultured Flavobacteriaceae bacterium
TAGCAACTTCACAGGCATTTTTTAAGGCAGCAGCAGATATAATTGCTGTACCATGTTGGTCATCGTGCATTACGGGAATATCAAGTTCTTCCTTTAAACGACGTTCAATTTCAAATGCTTCAGGAGCTTTTATATCTTCTAAATTAATACCGCCAAAAGTAGGAGCAATAGCTTTTACGGTTTCTACAAATTTATCCACGTCAGTGGCGTCAACTTCAATATCGAACACATCAATATCAGCAAAAATTTTAAAGAGTAAACCTTTGCCTTCCATTACAGGTTTTGAAGCTTCAGGACCGATATTACCTAATCCTAGAACAGCAGTTCCGTTTGAGATTACAGCTACTAAATTACCCTTAGAAGTATATTTATAAACATCTTTTTTATTGTTGGCAATTTCTAAACAAGGCTCAGCAACACCTGGTGAATATGCTAATGACAGGTCTCGTTGCGTGGCATATTTTTTTGTAGGAACAACCTGAATCTTTCCTGGTTTTGGTTTTGAATGGTAGTCTAATGCCTCTTGTTTTTGTTTGCTCTTGCTCATGGAAATTAGTTAGAGTTGAATTAACAAATATATGAGGTTTGTCGAAAAAAGTATTAATTTCTATTTTATTCTCTTATGATAAATTTACTTGACAACTTAAAAAGTTGTATTTTTTCATATTCACCGTTTAATACAAATGTTTTTATTTTATAGTATTGATTTTCTTTTCCCCAATTATAATAGCAGGTTGCTTTAAAATATGTAACATTCTTTTCATCTCCAAAGTATATTAAATCTATACTCCAATCTTCCTTACCAAGTTTAGAGATTAAAAATTCTTCGATAGAAAAATTTTCTTCTTCAGAAGACTGATTATATTTGCGTTCGTATATAGTTAGTCCTTTTTCATTATTGTAGAATTTAACATTAAATGAGGCTTTTGGATTATTCCATTCTAAAACTAACCTAATGTCTTTGCTAAACTCTTCTTTCGATTTACTATTAGGAATAAATTTATATTTAGACGAAAAGTCATTTTTCTTATTGTAATAAAGCCATTCTAATTCATTATAAATTAATTGATCTATATTCTTTTTCGAAAAACTGTTACTTAGTCTTAGATAATTTAAATATAATCTTGTTGCATTTTTAAAGTCTTTATGCTGTATAAAAGCGTTTGCTAAATCTCTATACGATTGTGCTTTTTTATTCTCTTGACTAAAGATTTTTTTGTATATTTTCAAATACTCATCTTTTATTTGTAAGGCTTCTAATTTGTATGCTATTGCTTTTAGAGCATGTATATTTTGACCGTATTTTTTTACAAATATAACAGAGAGGTCCTCAAAAAGATCAACGTTTTCGTATAGCTGTAAAAAATCATTAATTAATTGTAAATCATTATGATAAATGCTTTTTTTTCTGTTTAAAACTTTTTCACAGTATGTAAATGCTTTGTTTATATCATCAATCTTTCTAAGAGTTTCGGAATAAAGGTTATTATATTTTTTTATTCGATTTGTATTTTTAATGCTACTCAGTATTTTGTTAATTCTATTTTTTTCTTTTATAGTAATTTCCTCTTGATGACCTTTTTTCATTCTTACCACTATTACGCCTCCACAAGCTGCTAGGCTACCTACTCCTCCTACGCCCCTACATTTCATTCCGTAGTTAACAGTTGCTGCTGACGAACCAAGTATACGAATATCTTTTATGTCAGATAAAATCAAGGGAGGTTCAGTATCAGTTACAAACCCATCAACATCCCAAATTACAGGAAGATCTCTTACAAAACCTTGTTCAACCCCATTGCTATTTATTTTGATTTTATACATAGGTATTCTAGATAATATTGCATTAACTATTGATGAATAAGAGGAAATTTCATCATCTTTCATGTAAGAAATTCTATAGCTAGTAGGTCGAGGGTCTATAGTTCCCTTAGAGGTCTTAAACGATTTGTCAGATTCTCTTAAATTTTTTGATTTTCTTTTTACTTTTTTTAACACAGCTTCCTCAAGCACATAAGTTTCAGGAATCATTTCAATGTTAATTATTTTTTTATCATTCTTTATTTTTATACTAATTATTGAATAACCTATATAACTAAACTGCAATATATCATCTTTAAGAGCTTTCAAAGAATAGTTACCGTATTGATCTGTTTTAGTACCAATACCAGTATTTTTAATAATTATATTTACATCACTTAAAGGTAATGCACTGTGTGTTACCTTACCTTTTATTAGATATTTAGTTTTTGACTTTGTTTGAGATTTTGCTGTAAAAGTGATTGTTGTGATTAAAAGAATTAAAACTATTAATTTTGAAGAATTAATACTATGCATTGATAAGAGGTTTAGAATAACTGTTTACATCAAAAATTATACCGATTCATCTTTTAAAAACTGGATGTTTCTTTTTAACCCGTTAAATTTAGTTCGCTTTACTGCTGATTTTTTAAAGATTCTTTTGAATACATCTTCTGTAATTTCTTCCCAATCTTTTTTAGTCATAGATAAGATTTCAGGATGTGGATTAAAAAGCGGTTCATTATGCGATTTTGAAAAACGATTCCAAGGGCATACATCTTGACAGATATCGCAACCAAACATCCAATTGTCCAATTGTCCTTTTACAGAATTGGGGATTTCATTTTTTAGTTCAATCGTAAAGTACGAAATACATTTACTACCGTCAACCACATAAGGTTCAACAATAGCTTGCGTAGGACAAGCATCTATACAAGCCGTACAAGTGCCGCAATAGTCAGCTACAGGTTGGTCATATGCTAGTTCTAAATCGACAATCAATTCGGCGATAAAATAAAAAGAACCTACTTGTTGAGTAATTAGATTACTGTGTTTCCCTATCCAACCCAATCCACTTTTTACTGCCCAAGCTTTGTCTAAAACAGGAGCAGAATCTACAAAAGCTCTTCCGTTAACTTCACCAATTCTATCTTGAATAAAATTTAAAAGGTGTTTGAGTTTGTCTTTAATTATAAAATGATAATCAGTTCCGTAGGCATATTTACTAATTTTAGGTGCAGTTGCATCTTGTTGGGTTTCTGAAGGGTAATAATTCAGCAACAATGAAATAACCGATTTTGAACCTTCAACCAATTTTGTTGGGTCTAAGCGTTTATCAAAATGATTTTCCATATACTGCATTTCGCCATGCATATTCTGGTTGAGCCATTTTTCTAAACGAGGTGCTTCTTCTTCTAAAAATTCAGCCTTACTAATACCACATGATAAAAAACCGAGGCGTTTGGCTTCGGTTTTGACGAGGCTGGTATATTCTTGTTTTGTAGTTAACAATGGTTATCTTTCTGTAAAGTTGAGAGGAACTTCTTTAGGTTTTAATGTAATTAACGGATTTATTTCTATCTTTTCTAATGGTGTTGTTACTCTATATTTTTTGACAATTTCTGCAATGGTCAAAATCATTTCATACATTGCAAAATTGTTTCCAACACACATTCTAGGTCCGGCTCCAAAGGGGTAGTATTGATGAGAATAGTCCTTTTTGTTTTTAGGGCTAAAACGATCAGGGTTAAATTCTTCCGGGGATTCCCAAAAATCAGGATGCTTATGCACTTCGTATATTGACAGTAATAGTAAAGTGCCTTCGTTAATTTTTTTTCCTTTATAATCATCGCCCATAATAGATATACGATCCATAATAAAGCCAGGAGGATACAGTCGCATAGTTTCTTCTATACACTGTTTAGTATATTGTAATTGTAACACATATTGCATGATGTCACCATCATGCACATTGATTTTGTTAAGCTCTTGGTAAATTTTTTCTTGGATACTTGGATGTTTAGCCAAAAGAAGTAGCATAAAACTTAGTGCATTTGATGTGGTTTCATATCCGGCTGTAAACAGAATCATAACTTCATCAATCAATTGTTTTCGAGGCATAGGCGAACCGTCCTCATACCTTGCTTGTAACAACATATCTAATAAATCATCTTTCTCTTGTTCAGAATTTCTTCGTTCCTCAATAATTTCATGAAGTAAGTTTTGAGCATCTTTTGTTAAGTTCAGATGCTTTTTAATACTTCCATTTAAATGAAACCACCACTTTAGATAAGGTTTGCGCATTTCTTTAACTAGCATTTCCTGATTGGCTTCTGTAATGCTTTGTAATTGTTCCATTTGTGGTCTAATATTTACACTACTAAAAAGAGATTTAGCGACCACTTGAAAAGCCAGATCGCGTATTAATGGAAAAACATCATAAGTTTTATTGGGTACTATTCTTTGTAATTCAGATTGAATAGCTCCTCTTATAGTGCCCATTAAATTTTTGAGTTTCTCTTTATGAAAAGCAGGTTGCACCATTCTTCTATGTGTGCGCCAATGATCTCCGTTAGAGGTCAGTATTCCATGACCTATATATTTAGCTAAATCTACAGTTTGTATAGGAGATTTTTGATATTTTTTATGCTGTTTTTGAAGAACATGTTTAATAAAATCAGGATCTCTTGTAAAAATTAATGGATGCTTTTGGTCCAATTTTATACGAAAGGAATCTCCATATCTCTCAAAATTCTCACGATGAAAAACTAGTGGGTTTTTAAGAATCTGCTTTCTGTTCTTAAAGATGTGAAATCGTGAGATGGTATGTAAACTTTTCAATGTTGGTTCTTTAGATTAAAGAATTTAGGATGCTTATTTTCATAAATTCCCCCTTAGGGGTAAGGAACTTAAAACAACCCACCTTGGTTACTACCTTTAATTTTTCCTAAATGCTTGTAAGCTTGTTCGGTTACTTCTCTACCTCGCGGAGTACGCATGATAAAACCTTGTTGAATTAAAAATGGCTCATATACTTCTTCAATGGTTTCTGCACTTTCGCTAACAGCTGTTGCCAGAGTGGTTAATCCTACAGGTCCCCCTTTAAACTTATCAATAATGGTTACTAGAATTTTATTGTCCATTTCATCCAAACCATGAGCATCTACATTTAGTGCTTTTAATGCAAATTGAGCAATTTTAATATCAATATTACCATCACCTTTTATTTGAGCAAAATCACGAACCCTTCGTAATAAGGCATTGGCAATTCTTGGAGTTCCACGGCTTCTACCTGCAATCTCAATAGCAGCTTCCATAGAAATAGGAACATCTAATATCTGGGAGCTACGCTGTACAATGGTTGTTAATAGATCGGTCTTATAATATTCTAATCTACTGTTAATTCCGAATCTGGCTCGCATCGGCGCAGTTAGTAATCCGGAGCGAGTAGTTGCTCCTACTAAAGTGAAAGGTTCTAAATTTATTTGTACGGTTCTGGCATTAGGCCCAGACTCGATCATAATATCAATCTTATAATCTTCCATAGCTGAGTAGAGGTACTCTTCGACTATTGGGCTTAACCTGTGAATTTCGTCAATAAACAGTACGTCACGTTCACTTAAATTAGTCAATAATCCGGCAAGATCTCCGGGTTTATCTAATACGGGACCGGATGTAACTTTAATATTGGCATTAAGTTCATTGGCTAAAATATAGGCTAAAGTTGTTTTACCTAGTCCGGGAGGACCATGAAATAAGGTATGATCTAAAGCTTCATCACGTTGATTAGCAGCTTCAACAAATATTTTAAGATTTTCTAGTATTTGCTCTTGTCCGGTAAAATCGTCAAACGCTAAAGGGCGTAATTTTTTTTCAATATCTAATTCCTCATTAGAGAGATCTTCACTTGATGGGTTTAGATTTTCATTCATAAAAACAAAGATATACTAAAAATGAAAAGAGGCAATCTGAAAAATGTAAATTTAGTTAAAATGCTTTGGTCTTTTGTCTTACAGCGAAGCGGTCTTTAGTCTTTTGTCTTTAACAGGAAGCTAATGATTTTTTATATCAGTGGCAAAAACAAAAGCATTAAATGAGGCTTCTTTTATTTCTTTGACAGATTTATCAGCTTCTAATTTTGTTCTATAAGAACCAACCCAAACTTTCCATTCGGGTGAAAAAAATCGAATTTCGGTCTTTATATCGGGGAAAGCTTCTGAAAATTTATCACGGACTTTATATGCACGTTGCTCATTTCCATAAAAAAGTTGAATCTTATAACCTTTTATTTTTCTCTTACTCTTATTGTAAGTTTTCTTTTTAGCGATGATATGTTTAATGTTCTCACTACTTTCAATATGTATAATTCCTTCATTTTGAGCAGCTAAATTAGCTGAACCCAATAGACATATAATAGCAATTAAAATAATGTATTTGTTTAATAATGTTTTCATTAGGAAATTAATGTTTGGGCAAATTTAAAATTTTGTTTTTAGCTTTAAGCATCATATTGTTATTTAGAATGAATATAAATTACATTTAACATTATTTTTAGATTTTGCTTCTATAATATAAATAGTATTTTTGTCAAATCTTTTTTTTGAAAATTAGATTAATTATTGACCTATTGTTTTTAAAAAGAAAAAATCATACCAAACAAGACAGATAATATACTTTATAATATGAAAAGTGTACTTCAACACAACACAATCCAAAGATTCTTCCTATCAAGTCTTACATTCATTTTACTTTTAACAACACAATTATCAGCTCAAGATGGAGATGCTAAAAGGGGTAAAGGTATTTATAATGCTAACTGTGTTGCTTGTCATAAATTAGACAAAAAACTAATTGGGCCTGCATTAGAAGGTATTAGCGAAAGAAGAACTAAAGAATGGTTACATTCATGGATTAAAGACAACAATGCATTAAGAGCAAGTGGTGATGCAGATGCTATTGCTATTTATGAAGAGTATAATAAAATGCCAATGATGGCTTATCCTCAATTGTCTGATCAAGATATTGATGATATATTAGCATATACTGATAATAAACCTGAAGCCAAACCAGAAGCTGCTGCTACTGGAGCAACTAGTGCAGCTGCTTTAGGAATAGATTCATTGCAAGTAGTAAAAGGTAAGAATATATTCAATGCGAATTGTGCTGCTTGTCATAAATTAGATAAAAAAGTTATTGGT
Organism: uncultured Flavobacteriaceae bacterium; assembly: GCA_964463085.1. Lineage (GTDB taxonomy): Bacteria > Bacteroidota > Bacteroidia > Flavobacteriales > Flavobacteriaceae > Aureibaculum. Next base: position 6,999 of record CAYXAZ010000048.1, read on the forward strand.
CCGGCATTGGGTAAAATGATTGATAAAAGAAGTGAAGATTGGTTAAAAGCATGGATCAAAGATAATGCTGCACTTAGAGCTAGTGGAGATGCTGACGCTATTGCCATTTTTGATGAATATAATGGATCTCCAATGACAGCTTTTCCACAATTATCAGATGCTGACATAGAAGCTATTATTGCATATACCTCTCATGCTGATATTTTGTCAGCTAAAACAGCAACAGTTGCTAGTGCTGATGAAGGTTTAGCAAAATCTCCAAAGTCAACAGCATGGATGACCTATGTTGTGCTTTTTGTGCTATTATTAATAGCGCTTTGGATTTATTTTGTTAGTAAAAATGAGTTCCTTATACTGGTGATGACCATTGCTTTATTATTAGGTGCGGGTTACTATGGTTATTTAGGAATGATGAGTATAGGCATTGATCAAGGCTATAAACCAATTCAACCAATTGCTTTTTCACATAAGATACATGCAGGCGATAATAAAATAGATTGTCAATATTGTCATTCTTCTGCTAAGCATAGTAAAACGTCTGGTATTCCATCAGCAAATGTATGTATGAATTGTCATAAAAGTATCTCAGAATATAATGGTCCGGTTACTGACGAAAAGAGTAAAGCTTTTTATGATGGTGAAATTCAAAAAATATATGATGCAGTTGGTTGGGATAAAGATAAATTAGCCTATATAGAAAATTATGAGCAGAAGCCTATTCAATGGGTACGTATTCATAATTTACCCGATTTTGCTTACTATAATCACTCACAACATGTTACTGTAGCCGGTTTGAAATGTCAAACATGTCACGGTCCTGTTGAAGAAATGGAAGAAGTAGAGCAATTTGCACCATTGACTATGAGCTGGTGTTTAGAATGTCATAAAAAGACAGAACTAAAAGTTGAAAGTAATGAATACTATGCTAAAATTCATGAAGAGCTATCTAAGAAATATGGTGTAGAAAAAGTGACAGTAGCTCAAATGGGAGGTTTAGAATGTGGTAAATGTCACTATTAGTGAGACTTTGATTTTTATTAAATCAATTAGCTCGAACTAATCCCGCAGAAGTGTGAGATATCAAAAAAAGAAAATAATTAAGAATTAAATAACCGAAAAGGTTAAAAATATTTTAGAATTACGATTTACGAATATAATTGAGGAAATAGAGATGAGTTTAGCTCAAAAAAGGAAATCAAAAATCGTAAATCAAAAATCGTAAATTAAATATATGGCATCAAACAAAAAATACTGGAAAAGTGTTGAAGAGCTTAATGAAAATAGCTCTATTGTTGCAAAGCTAAGACAAAATGAGTTTGTTGAAGATCTACCTACAGATCAGTTTCTTGGAGATAAAGAAACTTTAGAATCTTCTGCTACTTCACGTAGAGACTTTTTGAAATATGTTGGATTTTCAACAGCAGCAGCTTCATTAGCTGCTTGTGAAGGACCGGTTATTAAATCGATTCCTTATGTTGTGAAACCGGATGATGTAACACCTGGTGTTGCAGATTATTATGCTACTTCAATTGCTAATGGTGAAGATTTTGCCAATATATTAGTAAAAGTACGTGAAGGTCGTCCAATAAAAATTGAGCCAAACAAACTAGCGAAACTTAGTGGCAATACAAACGCCAGAGTACAGGCATCAGTATTATCTTTGTATGATAACAATCGTTTAAAAGGACCAAAAGCAAATGGTAAAGCCATCGCTTGGAATGCTTTTGATAAAGAGATCACTGCAGAATTAAACAAATTAAAAGCTAATGGTGAAGCTATTGTTTTCTTAACAGGTACTACCGCAAGCCCATCTACAAATAAAATAATTCAAGACTTTACTGCTTTATATGGTAATGTTGAGCAAGTTGTCTATGATGCTGTTTCAGAATCTGGCGCACTAGACGCTTTTGAAGCGATGTATGGTGAAAGAGCGTTACCTGATTACGACCTTAGCAAAGCTGATGTTATTGTGTCAATAGATGCAGATTTCTTAGCTGATTGGCAAGGTGGAGGTTTTGAAGTTGGTTATGCAAAAGGTCGTGTGCCAAGTCATGGTAAAATGTCACGTCACGTTCAGTTTGAGTCTAATATGTCTTTAACAGGAGCCAATGCCGATAAGCGTTATATGGTGAAACCATCTGAACAAACGCAGGTATTATTAAATATTTATAATGCGGTAACAGGTAATGGTAGAGCAAAAACTACTTCAGTTGATGCAGGTTTGCAAAAAGTAGTTAAGCAATTGAAAGCTGCAGGTTCTAAAGCAGTTGTCATCACTGGTTTAAAAGATAAAAATGCACAGTTAGTTGCATTGGCAATAAATAAAGCAATTCAAAGCGAAGCTGTAAATGTAGCTTCTCCTAAATATATAAGAAGCGGTAGTGATGCGAAAGTATCTCAATTACTAGCGAATATGAAAGCCGGTAAAGTAGGTGCATTATTTATATATGATACGAACCCTGCTTATACATTAAATGGTTTTGCTGAAGCATTGAAAAATGTAAACCTTTCGATTGCATTTTCAATGAATGAAGATGAAACAGCTTCTGTTTCTAAATATGTAGCTGCGATACCTCATTACTTAGAATCTTGGGGAGATATGAGTGTTAAAAAAGGTCATTACGGATTGGTTCAACCAACCATAAATCCATTATTTGACACGCGTCAATTTCAAGATACCATATTGAAATGGATTGGAAGTAGTCAATCATATTATGATTATGTAAAAGCATATTGGAATACTTCAATTCTAAAAGGAAAGTCTTGGAATCAAGCATTACATGATGGTATTGCTGTGAATGCATCAAATGCTGAAGTTACTTCTAATGAAGTAAATATCGCTGGTGCTGCATCAGCCTTAGCATCCTCAATAAAAGAATCAGCCCTAGAATTATCTTTATATACAAAAGTAAGTTTAGGAAATGGTCAGATGGCTAACAATCCTTGGTTACAAGAATTGCCTGATCCTATTACAAGAACTACTTGGGATAATTATTTGTTAATGTCAAGAGTAGATGCCGAAGCTAATGGTTTAAAGAATTGGACGGTCTCTGACGGAGCCTTAAACGGCGATAAAGTAAACGTAACTGTTAATGGTGTTACTGTTAAAGACATTCCTGTTTATATTCAACCGGGTCAAGCTAAAGGAAGTGTTGGTTTAGCGTTGGGTTATGGAAGGTCAAAAGGAATAAATGATAATATGAGTATAGGTGTAAATGCCTATCCTTTCTATCAAAATTTTAATACGCACCAAACGGTGAGTATTGAAAAAGTTGAAGGTGTACATGAGTTTGCTTGTGTACAGTTACATCATACCATTATGGGTAGAGAAGCCGAAATTACTAAGGAAACTACCTTAGCTGATTTTGTTTCTAAACCAAAAGAAGAATGGAATGCAAAAGCACATGTATCACAAGACCATCAACTTGTTGGAATTGAAAAAATTTCTCTTTGGGAGAAATTTGATGATACCATTGGTACCAAATTTAACCTATCAATAGATTTAGCAACCTGTACTGGTTGTGCTGCTTGTGTAATTGCCTGTCATGCTGAAAATAATGTAGCAGTAGTTGGTAAGCATGAAATTAGAGTAAGTAGAGATATGCACTGGTTACGTATAGATAGATACTATACTTCTGATATGACAGTTAAAAAAGGTAAAGAAGAAGGGATTTATGGAAGTGCAGGATTCTTTGACGCTCAAGAGCATCCTTCTGATGATCCTGAAGTAACTTTTCAACCGGTAATGTGTCAACATTGTGACCATGCACCTTGTGAAACTGTTTGTCCGGTAGCGGCAACATCTCATGGGCGTCAAGGTCAAAATCAAATGGCATATAACCGCTGTATTGGTACACGTTACTGTGCAAATAACTGTCCTTATAAAGTACGTAGATTTAACTGGTTTAAATATTTTGATAATAACGAGTTTGATTTTAACATGAACAATGACTTAGGTAAAATGGTACTAAACCCAGATGTGGTTGTACGTTCTCGTGGAGTTATGGAAAAATGTTCTATGTGTATTCAAATGACACAAGCAACTATATTAAAAGCTAAAAAAGAGGGCAGACCTGTAAAAGATGGAGAATTCCAAACTGCATGTTCTAATGCATGTAGTACAGGTGCAATGGTATTTGGCGATATTAATGATAGTGAAAGTAATATAGCACATGTAAAAGAAGATGATAGAACATTCCATTTACTTGAATTTGTGGGTACAAGACCAAATGTATTTTATCAGTTAGATGTTAGAAATACAAACGAAGCATAATATTAATTAAGAATAGAAACTAAATTATGGGTCATTACGAAGCACCTATTAGAGAAGCAATTATAGTTGGAGACAAGACGTATCATGATGTTACTGTTGATGTAGCAGCTCCTATAGAAGGTAAAGCCAATAAAAATTGGTGGATTGCTTTTACAATAGCTTTAATTGCCATGTTATGGGGATTCGGAGCTATCGCTTATACCATAGGAACAGGTATAGGTGTTTGGGGTTTAAATAATAAAATTAACTGGGCATGGGATATTACTAACTTTGTTTGGTGGATTGGTATCGGTCATGCCGGAACACTTATTTCAGCAGTATTATTACTTTTCCGTCAAAAATGGAGAATGGGTATCAACCGTTCTGCTGAAGCAATGACCATATTTGCAGTATTTCAAGCAGGTTTATTCCCGTTAATTCACATGGGTAGGATCTGGAATGGTTTCTATACCTTACCAATACCAAATCAATTAGGCTCATTGTGGGTAAACTTTAATTCACCATTATTATGGGATGTATTTGCAATTTCAACCTATTTATCGGTTTCATTGGTTTTCTGGTGGACAGGTTTATTACCTGATTTTGCAATGATCAGAGATAGAGCTACAAAACCTTTTCAAAAGAAAATATATAGTTTATTAAGTTTTGGATGGAGTGGTAAAGCTAAAGATTGGCAACGTTTTGAAGAAGTTTCTTTAGTATTGGCCGGTTTGGCAACACCATTAGTACTTTCTGTACATACTATTGTATCATTTGACTTTGCTACATCGGTAATTCCGGGATGGCATAGTACGGTATATCCTCCATATTTTGTTGCAGGAGCAGTATTTTCAGGTTTTGCAATGGTACAAACCTTATTATTAATAATGCGTAAAGTATCTAACCTTGAAGGATATATTACACGTGTTCATATTGAAAATATGAATAAAGTAATATTGGTAACAGGTGGTATAGTTGCTGTTGCTTACTTGTCAGAATTTTTTGTAGCATGGTACACAGGTAGTAGTTATGAAGATTTCACATACCTTTCTTGGGGAGCAGCTACAGGACCATATTGGTGGGCATTTTGGTCACTAATTATATGTAATTCTGTGATTCCACAATTATTATGGTTTAAAAAAATTCGTACCAATTATATCTGGACCTTTATTATCGCTATTTTTATTAATATAGGAATGTGGTTTGAGCGTTTTGATATTATTGTAATTAACTTAAGTAGAGGTCATTTACCATCTACTTGGGGGCAGTTTTCACCAACTTTTGTTGATGTAGGGATTTTCTTAGGTACGTTCGGATTCTTCTTTGTATTATTCTTATTATATGCAAGAACTTTCCCGGTTATTGCACAAGCTGAAGTAAAATCTATTCTAAAATCATCAGGAGATAATTATAAAAGAGCAAGAGATGCAGGAGAACCTACACCAAAAGTAATACCGATAGTAGTTGAAAAAGAAACAGAACCTGTTGTTGAAAATGATAGTGATGCAAAAACTAGTAGTTTATTAGATAGTTTAGGAACATTCGATATAAACACACAACAACCAGATGATCTTAAAAAAGTAAAAGGTATTGGTCCTGTAATGGAAAAAACATTAAACCAGATAGGTATTTATAGTTTTGACCAGGTAAGTAAAATGACCGAAAAAGAATATGACTTGTTAGATTCAATTACTGATTCTTTCCCCGGAAGGGCACAAAGAGACGATTGGGCAGGTCAGGCAAATAAACTTAAATCATAATTATATGAGTTCTAAAATAATATCAGCTTTGTATGATGATGATGATGTGCTATTAAAAGCAGTCAAAGATGTTCGTGCTGCGCATCACCACATTGAAGAAGTTTATACACCTTTTCCGGTTCACGGTCTAGATAAGGCTATGGGCTTAGAACCAACAAAATTGGCAATTGCTTCATTTATGTTTGGCATTACAGGTTTGGGCTTTGCAATTTGGTTTTTAAACTTGATAATGATAGAAGATTGGCCTCAAAATATTGGAGGTAAACCTAGTTTTAGTTTTGCAGAAAATTCACCGGCTTTTGTTCCAATACTATTTGAAATGACAGTATTTTTTGCTGCGCATTTAATGGTAATAACTTTTTATATGCGTAGCAAAATATGGCCATTTAGAAATGCTGAAAATCCTGATCCTAGAACTACAGATGATAAGTTTTTAATGGAAGTAGCTGTTGATGGCAATGAAAATGATCTGACATCATTACTAGAAAAAACAGGAGCAATTGAAATTACAGTAAACGAAAAAAAGCACTAAGAAATTATGAAGAGCTTTATAAAAATAACATCGGTATTGGTTTTAATGATTGTATTGGTATCTTGTACTACCGATAGAAGAAGCAGACAGGTACAATATATGGGAGATACTGATATGTATAATGCGGTGCCGTATGACACCTATGCTGCAGATCCGGCTTTTAAAGATGGAATGACAGCACAATTACCGGTTGAAGGTACTATTGCCAGAGGTAAAGTACCTTATGATTATCCTAATAATGAAGCGGGGTATCAACTAGCTAAAGATTCATTAAGATCACCACTTAAATTCAAGACTCCTTTAGATTCAATTTATAGAGTATCTAAAGCTAATATAGATCAAGGTAAATACTTATATAGTATTTATTGCGCTACTTGTCATGGTTTAAAAGGTGATGGTCAAGGTGATTTGGTGAAAAACGAGAAATTTTTAGGGGTCCCTAATTTTAAAGATAGAGTAATAACAGAAGGTAGTATCTACCATGTTATTATGTATGGTAGAAATATGATGGGCTCACATGCATCTCAATTAAATGCTAAAGAGCGTTGGCAAGTAACAAATTATGTAGAGCAATTGAGAAACGAGATGTTAAAATAAACGATTACACGGAATAACAATAGATATGTATACATTTTCAAGTAAATTAAAAACTTTTTCAATTGCACTAATGATACTTGGTGCTATAGGAATTGGTTACGGATTTTTTACTGCACCAAAAACAACCGATGATATAAAAGAAATGATGCAACATGCTGAAGAGAAACATGGAGCAACAACAGAACATGCGGCAACTACACATGATGAGCATGCAGAAGAACATCATTTGGAACATGCATTAACACAAGCACAAAACAGACCTTGGGCGGCAACGTATGCGGCTATGATTTTCTTTTTATTGATTGCAGTTTGTATACTTGTCTTTTATGCAATTCAAAGAGCATCTTCGGCTGGCTGGTCTCCGGTTTTATTTAGAGTGATGGAAGGTCTTACAGCTTATATTTTACCGGGTTCATTGATCGTGTTAGCATTTTTAGTGTACTCTGCAATGCATGGTAACCATATGTTTGCTTGGATATACACTAGTATTGATCCTACAGCAGAAAATTACGATTTTGCTATGGAAACCAAAGATTGGTGGTTAAATGTTCCAGGTTGGTTGATCAGATCTGTAATTTATGTATTGATTTGGGTAGGCTTTAGACACTTTATTGTAAAGCATTCAAGAGCGCAAGATGAAGCTACAGATGTAAAACATTTCAAAAAAGCGTTTACATTATCGGTAGCGTTTTTAGCAATATTTTTAGTTTCAGAATTATTTATGGCATTTGATTGGTTAATGTCTATAGATCATCACTGGTTTAGTCAATTATATCCATTTTATGTATTTGCAAGTATGTTGGTATCAGCAATTACTGTAATTGCATTGGTAACAGTTTATTTAAAATCAAGAGGGTTTTTACCGAATGTAAATGATAGTCACGTACACGATTTAGGAAAGTATATGTTTGGTTTTAGTATATTCTGGACGTATTTATGGTTTGACCAGTTTATGTTACAATGGTATGCAAATATTCCTGAAGAAGTAGTGTATTTTATACCAAGGTTATTAGGTGAATACCAGCCTCTTTTTATTGGTATGGTGGTTATGAACTTTGTGCTCCCGGTATTATTATTAATGAATAAAGCATATAAAAATAAACCATGGTTTTTGGCAATTGCCGGATTGATAATTTTAGCAGGACATTATATTGATATATTTGTTATGATTGCTCCTGGTACTGTTGGGAATGAATTGCATTTTGGAATTCCTGAAATTAGTGCAATACTATTCTTTTTAGGCTTGTTTATTTTTGTTGGGTTTAATGGACTGACAAAAGCTCCGTTACATGCTAAAGGAAATCCGTTTATGAAAGAAAGTGAAGTTTACCATTATTATTAAAAAATATCAATTATAACAGATGAAAGCATTATTTTTTACTTTAATTTTTGTAGTTATAGCAGTTGCTTGCTGGCAATTTGTAAAATTGTTGGGTTTGACCAAAGGAGATCAAATTGCTACAGAAAAAGAAAATAATATCAACGGATGGTTGATGCTCGGTTTATTAGGGTTTATTTATGGTTTAATGATCTATAGCATGTATAGTGCTAAAGATGTGTTGTTGCCTCAATTGTCTGCTTCTGTGGAAGGTGAGCATATTGATATCTTATTCAAATTGACCATGACGCTGATTTTAATAGTGCAGTTTGCCATGCAGTTCTTTATTTTTTATTTCACATTCAAGTATAGAGGTATAAAAGGAAGAAAAGCATACTTTTTTGCTGATAGCCATAAATTAGAAATGATATGGACAATTACACCAACTATTGTATTAGCAGGTTTAATTATTTATGGTCTATGGACCTGGAATGAAGTAATGGATACTTCAGATGCGGAAAACCCTTTAATTGTTGAATTATATGCGAAGCAGTTTCAATGGGAAGCTCGTTATGCAGGTGCTGATAATGAATTAGGTAATGCGAGTGTACGTATGATAGAAGGCACAAATACAATGGGTATTGATTTTTCTGATAAAAATGCTAATGATGATATTCCATTAATGGTTGGCGAAGGTAAATTTGTGAAAGAATTACACCTGCCAAAAGGAAGAAAAGTGATTTTTAAATTGCGTTCTCAAGATGTGATACACTCAGCGTTTATGCCACATTTTAGAGCACAAATGAACTGTGTGCCGGGTATGGTAACACAGTTTGCGTTTACACCCTCGGTTACAACTGCCGAAATGAGATTAAATAAAGATACACAAGCTAAGTTTGAGCATATTAATGAGCTAAGAAAAGAAAAAGGCGAAGAAGCAGTTGAATTTGATTATTTATTATTGTGTAATAAGATATGTGGTTCTTCACATTATAATATGCAGTTAAAAATAGTTGTTGATGAAGAGGCTGATTTTAACAAATGGTTAGCTGGTCAAAAAACATTTGCTCAATTAAATTAATAATAAAAAATAATCTACAATATGTCAGATCATCATCATAAAGAAACTTATGTAACGAAGTATATCTTTAGCCAAGATCATAAAATGATTGCTAAGCAATACTTAATTACAGGTATTATAATGGGAGTTATAGGCGTGTTTATGTCTATGTTATTTCGTTTACAATTATCACATCCAGAGGAATCTTTCAGTATTATTGAAGCTTTTTTAGGTAGAGCTGGAGAAGGTGGTGTAATGACACCAGATATGTACTTGTCTTTAGTTACTATTCATGGTACAATTATGGTTTTCTTTGTTTTGACTGCCGGTTTAAGTGGTACATTTAGTAACCTATTAATTCCACTCCAGATTGGAGCTAGAGATATGGCATCAGGCTTCTTAAACATGATCTCATATTGGTTATTTTTCTTATCAAGTGTGGTTATGGTTATTTCACTTTTTGTTGAAACGGGTCCCGCTTCAGCTGGTTGGACAATCTACCCACCATTGAGTGCATTACCACAAGCAATGTCTGGATCCGGTTTAGGAATGACCTTATGGTTGGTTTCAATGGCTATCTTTATTGCCTCTTCACTGATGGGGGCATTAAATTATATCGTTACAGTGTTGAATTTAAGAACCTTAGGAATGAAAATGACAAGATTGCCCCTTACAATTTGGGCATTCTTTGTGACTGCAATTATTGGAGTAGTTTCATTCCCTGTATTATTATCAGCGGCATTACTACTGATTTTTGATAGAAGTTTTGGTACATCATTTTTCTTATCAGATATATTTATTTCAGGAGAAGTATTACACTATAAAGGAGGGTCTCCAATATTATTTGAGCATTTATTTTGGTTCTTAGGTCATCCTGAAGTTTATATTGTGATATTACCCGCATTAGGGATAACCTCAGAAATTATTGCAACAAATTCCAGAAAACCAATTTTTGGATATAGAGCAATGATTATGTCAATTATTGCTATTGCATTTTTATCAACGATAGTTTGGGGTCATCATATGTTTGTTACGGGTATGAATCCGTTTTTAGGATCAGTATTTACCTTTACAACATTATTGATTGCCATACCATCTGCGGTAAAAGGATTCAACTATATCACTACCTTATGGAAAGGTAATTTACAACTGAATCCGGCCATGTTATTTTCTATAGGCTTGGTTTCAACATTTATTACCGGAGGTGTTACGGGTCTTATTTTAGGAGATAGCGCGCTGGATATTAACGTACATGATACCATGTTTGTAGTAGCACACTTTCACTTAGTAATGGGTGTTTCTGCTATTTTAGGAATGTTTGCCGGTGTATACCATTGGTTTCCGAAATTATATGGTAGAATGATGAATAAAGATCTAGGGTATCTCCATTTTTGGTTAACTGCCATATCTGCTTATGGGGTATTTTTCCCGATGCACTTTATAGGTTTAGCAGGTTTACCAAGAAGATATTATAACAATACTGCGTTCCCGATATTTGATGATCTATTACATATTAATAAAGTAATAACAGTATTCGCTCTTATAGGAGGTTTAGCGCAACTCATCTTTTTAGCAAACTTTTTCTTTAGTATCTATAAAGGAAAGAAAGCTTCTATGAATCCTTGGAGGTCAAACACCTTAGAATGGACTGCGCCGGTAGAGCATATGCACGGTAACTGGCCCGGAGAAATACCGGCAGTACACCGTTGGTCTTACGATTATAGCAAAACTGATGAAAATGGAGAACTATGGGGAGGTCAAGATTTTACACCTCAAACGGTACCAATTAGAGACGGTGAAGAAGAGTTTTAGTAGAAAAAATTATAACAGATTATAAAAACAGCCTCACTAATTGAGGCTGTTTTTTATTTCTTTATATTTGAACTATCTAAAAATTTATCGTTATGCGCATCTTTAAAAAGTTTCTTAAAATATTAGCTGTTTTACTAGTGTTAATTATAGCAGGAGGATTCTTATTTAAAAATTCCTTAAAACCTGATTATAAAGGCGATTTAGAACTTACCTCTTTACAAAACAAAGTTGAAGTGTTTTATGATGACTATGGCGTCCCTCATATTTATGCACAAAACGAATTAGATGCCCAGAGAACATTAGGTTATGTGCATGCTCAGGATAGATTATGGCAAATGGAATTGATAAGGCGTATTGCGGCAGGGAGGTTATCTGAACTATTTGGCGAAAAATTGGTCAGAACCGATAAGTTTTTTTCAGGTTTAGGTATTGAAGAAGCATCTAAAAAGACCATTGAAGAATTAGATAAAAATAGCAAAGCCTATCAATTGGCTATGGCTTATTTAGATGGTGTTAATCAGTATATAAAAAATGGAACTACTCCTGCAGAGTTTTATTTATTGAGTATAGATAAAGAAGAATACACCTTAAAAGACATGTACAATGTATTTGGTTATATGTCATTTAGTTTTGCTGCTGCACACAAAACAGATCCTATATTGACTCAAATTAAAGAGAAATTAGGAAATGATTATTTGTCTGAATTAGACATTCCCATTTATAAAAATACAGCATTGATCAAAACAGAGAAAAATGCCATTATTGAGAGTCGCTTGGCAGAAGCTGTAAACGAAATCTATGAGCAATTACCAATCTCTCCATTTATTGGGAGCAATAGTTGGGTAATAGCTGCTGATAAGACTAAAAATGACAAAGTAATATTTGCCAATGACCCTCATATTGGTTTTTCACAACCTTCAGTTTGGTATCAAGCTCATATTAAAACACCTGACTATGAAATGTATGGTTACCATATGGCATTATCTGCTTTTCCATCGTTAGGGCATAATAGAAACTATGCTTACGGATTAACAATGTTTGAAAATGATGATATCGATTTTTACTTTGAAGAGAACAATCCTGAAAACAAAGATGAGTATAAAACGCTTACCGGATATGAAAACTATAGTGTAAGAAGAAAAGAGATTAAAGTAAAGAATGCCGAAACGATAAACTATGATGTTAAGGTAAGTAAACACGGACCCATAATGAATGACCTTATCGATCAGATCAATGATGAACGCCCTGTTGCAATGGATTGGATATATACAGATCCAAAGATTCCCAATAGAATTCTAGATGTTTTTTATGAATTATCTCATGCCAATTCGTTGCATGAATTTAAACAAGGTGCGGCAAAGCTCCATGCTCCGGGATTAAATATCATGTATGGTGATGCTAATGATAATATTGCTTGGTTTGCTTCAGCCAAGTTGTATAAATTTAAAAATGAAATAAATACCAAATTGATCCTTAACGGAAATAGTACAGATGACCAAAAAGAGTATTTAGATTTTAAAGACAATCCGCAAGCGATAAACCCATCATTGAATTATGTGTATTCAGCCAATAATCAACCGGACTCTACTGCAGGAATATTGTATCCTGGTTATTATTTACCGGAAGATAGAGCCAAACGAATAGAAAATTTATTAGAAGCTAAAAATGATTATACCAAAGAAGATGTTATGAAAATGATCAATGATGTTACTAGTGCTATTACACCTTCAATTGTAAAAAATGCACTTAAAGACCTAGATATTGATCAGTTTTCTAATATTGAAAAAGAAGCTTTACAAGTAGTAAAAGATTGGGATGGTAATTATAACTTAGAAAGCATTGCCCCTACTATTTATAACCGATTTTTATACGAATTTTTAAACAATACTTTTAAGGATGAAATGGGTACAACATTCAAACAATATTTAAATACAAGCTTGCAAAAAAAGAACATCGCTGTACAAATGGCTAGAGATACTTCTGTTTGGTGGGATGATGTTACTACCAAAGATAAAAAAGAAACCAAACAAGATATCATTACCAAATCAGTTAAAAATACCGTTTCTTTTTTAGAAGATCAATTAGGGACTTCGGTAGATAGTTGGACATGGGACAAAGTGCATACGCTGGAACATAAACATTCAATTGGCGAAATTGCTGCTTTGAGAAAATACTTTAATGTGGGGCCTTTTAAAATAAATGGAGGAAATGAGGTGATTAATAATATGACATTTAAATTAGATAGTACAGGTTATTATAAAGTGCATGCTGGTCCCTCTACACGTAGGGTTATTGATTTTTTTGATATAGAAAATAGTATGAGTATTTTACCCACAGGTCAGTCTGGTAATCAACAAAGCAGTCATTATAATGACCAAGCTGAAAAATATAATAAAGGTGAGTTTGTAAAAATGCTATTAAATGAAAAAGAGATAAAAGCTTCTGATAATAAATTGGTGTTTACTGCTAAGAATTAAGGTTTGGTAGCTTTTAAGAAATTATATTATACTAATAAATAAATATAAAGTGCATAGGCACTTTATTATAATGTTGTGTGCAATATGCCAAAAATGGAAACTCACCTGAAAATTGATTAATTTACTGAATTTTAAAAGGAAAAAAAATGTGATAGGAGTTATAATAAAATATTCTGAATTTTATATTAAAAAAATTCCAAACGACCCCATAAATTTAATAAAACACTTGCCAAAAACTGAGTTAATAGTTACAATTAGTAGAATTAATTCATTAATAAATCCTCAAAACTCTATTGGAACTGACAATAGTTTTGAAACACAAATTGAATGTATTAAGACCATTACTGATCAAGATCAAAACCTAAAAACTTATAATTACAAATCAGTTGAAAACTATTATAAAAAACATTTTTCTAAAAACCATACACTTTTTACAAGAACAACTTGCTTGTACGCTCTAAATGAAATTATTAGTTCCAACGTTTTTCTAAAAGAAGCAAAAACAACGTACTTACCAGAAGAGAGAATGGGTATTTTCGAATACTTATTGGTGTGTAATGAAATATTTTTAAATATCTCTGAAAAATACTCGCCAAATGAATTAGAAAAACAAGGAGTTGATTTTTTTGAATTTTCTGCTTTTAATGGTTTGCCATTTAATCAATATCTATTAAATGAAAATCCATTAACGACATTTTATCGTTCTTGGTTTTTATTTACAAAAATTCAGAATAATATAATTTTTTCTAAACATTTTAATAATTATACTCTTGAAGAATTTGGTACAAAAGATATTCAAGAACTTTTTAAAATTTTCGTATACAATTATTTTTTTAGTTTTGATGTGAACTTAAAAATAAACTATTTAAATATTCCAAAAAAAGAAAAAATTGTAATTAATATTTTGAATAGTTTTAGTAATCCTATTCAACAAAAAATCATCGACCATAAAAATATTAAGACCTTGGATTTCTTAAGCCTTAAAAAAAATCCACTATTTAGAATAAATTTTAAAAGTAAAAGTGAATATGAAAGTTACATAATTTTAGACACTAAAATGTTACTGAATAAGGTTTATTCACTTTTTTTTAATGATTTTTGGTTTGATTATTTAAAAATTAAAACAAAATATAATCGTTCAGATTGGGGAAGTTTTATTGGTACACACTATTTTGAAAATATTATTTTTGAAATAATCGATTTCTCTTTTAAAAACAATCCAAGTTATACAATTAAAAAATATGATGAGTTAAAACTAAAATATAAAGGAAGTAATATTATTGAAGTTGCAGACATTTACATTTCAAAAAGACAAAAAGTGTTTTTGGCAGAAGGGAAAAGTAATTATATAAATATGGTAGATGGTTATAAGTCTGTAACAGATATTAAAAGTTTTTTAAATTTAGATTTAAACAATTTTTATGAAAAATTCGGATTAGAACAGTTAGTTACTAAAACTATAAATGATTTTCATTCATATAAACACTTGCTTAATGATAAAGCATTGAATTTAGATAGAAAAGTACATATTTATCCTGCAATTATTGTAAATGAAGATATTCTTACTTCAGGTACTTTTAGTTTTATACTAAGAAATAAATTTGACAGTTTAATGAGTAAACATAACATTTCTAAAAAAAATAAAGTTCAATTAATTAAACCATTACTTGTGATTAGTATTGAACAACTTCAAGAACTTGAACAAAGTTTTAGCGAAAACAGTCTTGATTTTTTTAATTTCTTAGATGCTTATTATCAAAAAATAAGAGTTAAAAAAGGTTTGTTTTCAAGTAAGTACGATATATTAACAAACATAACTCATATGATAAAACGAAAAGTGGAAAACAAAAAACATTTTCCGAATAGGTTGCGTAAATTTGAATGGATAGAAATTAAAAAATAATAACAAATACTGCACACAACAAAAAATATAGTTAATGCTGGCTAATTGCTTAATTCAAAGGTATTTTTGTATTTGTAAAGTTAAGTGCTAAACCCGAAAATTATTGTATTTTTATCCAGCACTAACCATATTCAAACGTTATCTGCAAGCTGAAAAAAAATGACTGAATTGGAATTTAAAAATATTGGACTCTACAAAGAACAATACCTTTTTGAACACGAAAGGCGAAAATTTTATGACAAACTCATACAGTATCCGACAACATTATTAGTAATTTTTATAGGAGCTTCTTTATATTCTTTCAATAAATACTTCCCAAATGGAATTAGTGATTTTTGTTGGAATTTAGATTGGATATTTACTTTTGTTTTTGGTGTTTTCGCTTTATCAATTATCATTACAATATGGTATTTAGGAATTATGTTTCACGGATTTACTCGCAGTTATGAATATCTACCATTTACTGGAGAATTAGAGAAACACGAAAGAGACTTATATAAGTATTTTTATAAATATAGTGACAAGAAAAAATATGATGAAAAACGTGAAAGTGCGAAGAATAAAACGTGTAAAAAATTTACAGCTACTTTAAAAAAGTACTATATAAATACAACCGAAGTAAATCAACGAATAAATGATAAAAGAGCTGATTCTTACTATCTTACTCGTACTTTCTTATTCATCAACTTGATATTATTAATAATACTTACAATTATTGGTTATTTAAAATAAAAAATATGTCACAGAAACCGCCGCCGCCGCCGCCGCCGCCGCCAAGAAGAGTTAAAGGTTCTCCTCCATCTAATCCTAGACCTACACCGCCAAAACCACCGACACCTCCGAAGCGAGGATAAGTCAGCAGGTAACAAAGAAGTGTATAAAACATAGCTAATAAGTGCTAAATCGAAAGGTTTAGTACTTATTTACAATGTTCCGTCAAATTTTTAATTTGGCTTTTAGAATAGAAAAGATAAAAACAAAATAAAAAATTCGGCTCTGTGCTAAATCGAAAATTATCATATTTTTATACGTTACGATTTCATACACAAACCGTTAGCAAACATATAAAATCGAAATTAAAGTAATGACATTATTGGATTTAGAAGTTCTAAAAGATTTTGATGAAATAACGTATATTGACTTGATCGGTTGTGATGAATGGAAAATTAAGAGAAAAGAAATTTTAAGAAGGGACAACTGCAAATGTACTTTATGCGCAAAATCTATGACCGGTAAGTTATGGATAGGAAAGGAATTAATTCATATCATTTTAGATGAAAATAGTACCAAAATGGACGCTAAAGGGACTTTTTCTAAAATGCCGTCTTATCTTGAAGTTCATCATGAGTATTATGTAATAAATCGCTACCCTTGGAGATACAAAAATGATTCACTATCAACACTTTGCAGAGAGTGTCATCAAAGCATTCATGATGAGAAAGGAATACAAGTATGGGACGAAAATATGATGAATAAAATGGAATTTGGGATATGTAAAAAATGTTCTGGCGAAGGTTACATTTCAGAGTACCATCGCATTCAAGGTGGAATATGTTTTAAATGTGGAGGATCAGGTCATAATATTCCATTTACCTATAAAAAAAATAATTAATAATACGTTTGCTAACGTGTATAATTAATTGCTACGGAATTTCCTCGCAGGAAATTCACTTGAATTAATTAACTTCGTTCTACGTTGGAAAATCACAACTGATTTTCCGCAACTTACTATACACCAGCCGTTACCATTCATTGTGATGGCTCTTTAGACTTTTTTGCTATTGTTGGTGTTTTTCACCAACAATTTAAAAGACGATTATGCATCAAATCGAGTTAAAAAATCAAATTCATCATTTAATTCTTTATAAAATTTGGCTGATGAAAACTTATAGGCTATAGTCTCTATGCATAGGTTGTCTTTTACAGGATTATTATGAATATAATTTAGTTTTTCAATAATAATCTTAGAATCATATAAATCAACACATAAAGGATTTCTCTGCCAGAATTGATAGGTTCTATCTTTTAAATCGACTCGAAACTTATCTAATACTTTGGGATGATTGATTTCTAAGTCTCTTTTTATTCTTTGTGCAGTAAATTTCATAAAACTTAACTGAGTATGTTTTAGTTAATACAAATCGGTTGGTTTCCAAATTAAATGAATATTATTATCCATAATAACATAACCATATAAAATCACTCTTTTTTCTTGAACCAGAAATTGTAATGATTCAATGATGATCATTTTGTATTTCTCTGGGTTTAAAAGTTTTTTCCAATCAAGAATTGTTGCAGTATAAAACTGTGGGCATTCTTTAACATGATTAAACTTATGAAGTTTCATCTTTAAAGTATATTGTGTTAATTATTTGTTGGTGGAAAACACCAACAAAGGCATCAATCATTTCCTTTGATATTGTTTTACCTTATATACCAAAATACCACTTT
>CAYXAZ010000049.1:0-25042 GCA_964463085.1 uncultured Flavobacteriaceae bacterium
TAAAAGGCATTCAATTGATTTCTGAATATTTAGAAATGCGTCAGGATAAAATTAAATCTTATAATTCTGAAAATACTATAGATAAAAAATTACTCTTGAACGGAAGAAATTTAACTAATATAGGTGTATTTAGAAAATATGCTGAAGAATATATTTCACAGCATTCTGCTATCAATAAAGATATGACGATTATGGTACGTCAACTAGCACCTACTACACAAGGATTACCTATAGAGATCTATGCTTTTAGCAATGATAAACGTTGGAAAAATTATGAATATATAATGGCTGATATTTTCGACCATTTATTAGCTGCTATTCCTTATTTTAACTTAGAATTATTTGAATTGCCAAATAGCTCAAATTTTACGAATTAGTTAAATTAGTTTATTTAAACTATCAATTGCTACATAACGTTCTACAGTAAACCCTTCAGCATGCGCTACGCCTATCAACCTACCTAGATCTTGTGCTCTGTATGTAATACTTTCTAAAAAGTTTTTACTTGAAATAGGCGAAGAAGGTTCTTTACTTTTTGGGTCATATAATTGTGAACCATAAGCTTTTACAGCTTTTATTTTTTTATCAATAAAACCGGAAACATCCACTACAAAATCTGGTTCTGAATTTTTCCATTGTATATAATGATAAACATGTTTTGGTCGCCAGGCTTTTTGTGGTTTCCCCGCTACCCATGTTTCTATTTTTCGCAATCCAGATAAAAAACAAGCATCACTTACTAAGCTACTACCTTTAGCATGATCTATATGTCTATCATTTATAGCATTACACAATACAATATCAGGTTGATATTTGCGTATCATTTTAATAACTTCTAATTGATGCTTTTTGTCATTTATAAAAAATCCATCGGCGAAAGCAAGATTCTCTCTCACCACAGCTCCTAGTATTTTAGCTGCTGCTGTAGCTTCCTGATCACGAATTTCAGCAGAACCTCTAGTACCTAACTCTCCTCGAGTTAAGTCAAGTATTCCTACTTTCTTCCCTAAGGAAATCTCTTTAGCTAAGGTTGCAGCACAACCTAATTCAACATCATCCGGGTGTGCTCCTACTGCAAGTATGTCTAATTTCATTTTTAAAGATTTATACGTATCAAAGATACTATAAAACCTCTTTATCAGTTAAAATGCTATCAATATAGTTTGGCTATTCAGAATATATAGCTCCCTAATTTCCCTTAAATCAGATTTAGTCAATAAAAAAAGTAAAAAATATTATATTAAATAAATAGGTCTAAGTTTACACTATTTCATTCATTTATTGAAAAAAACTATTATAACTTGCTGATATTTAGATAAATAAAATTTTATTAAAAACTCCCCAAAAACCATGAATTTAAAAAACACCTAATTCCTCTATTGTGTAGTATAGACAACTCACATACATTTGTAGTGTAATTATGAGATAGATAATTATAACAATATACTATATAGAGATATTATACTATATAGAGATATATAGAAACAATAGGGGAGAAAGGAGACAAAGTTAATAAAGACTTTATAGCTATTTTCTACAAATAACTTGTCTCCTTACTATTTTTAAAACATTACTCCTTAACGGGAGTTCAAATTAGGGGAGAAAGGAGAGAAGCGAACAAAGTTAATAAGATTAACACTACAAAGTAACTTTTCTCCTTACTATTTTTAAAACATTACTCCTTAACAGGAGTTCAACTTAGGGGAGAAAGGAGAGAAGCGAAAAGTTAATTAAGGTTAACACTACAAGTAGCTTGTCTCCTTACTATTTTTATAACAGTTTTATATACACAATACTTTAATTTTACTTGTCATACCAAAACTCGTAACTCTGAACTCACAACTTTGAACTACCTAGCGCTCGATATCAATAAGAATCTTCCTATGTATTTAAAAATTAAAATACCACCCCGTCTTTTTGCTAAGGCAAAAATCCACCCCTCCTTAAAAAAAAGAGGGGAGTTTTGTTAATAGATTTAAAAGTCCAGTTAAAAATAAAATTTGTAGTCAGAAACAAATTCCTTCCCTTAATAAGGGAAGGTGTTTTATTCGAAGAATAAGACGGAAGGGTTACATTTCCCTTAAGGGCACCTCTATTAATGACATTGACCTAGCGCTTGTTCAATATCAGTAATAATATCTTCAACATTTTCAATTCCAACAGAAAAACGTAGCAAACTATCAGAAATACCTATGACTTTACGTTGTTCGGGTGTTAATAATGCATGTGATGTCAAAGAAGGTTGTAATATAGTTGATTCAATTCCTGCTAAACTCAAAGATGGTTTGATCAGTTTTAATTTCTGTTGAAATACAACCGCATCAATCTCTTCTTTTAACTCAAAAGATAGCATTCCGCCAAAACCATTCATTTGCTGTTTTGCAATTTCATGATTTGGATGACTTTTCAATCCAGGATAATATACTTTTACTATGTTGTTATTATTGTCTAAATATTCAGCTATAATTTGCGCATTCTCATTGTGTTTTTCAACACGAAGCCCCAAGGTTTTGATACTTCTTTCTAATAAATAAGAGATCATATGACTTAGGTTTCCACCAAGATTTTTCCCTTTATGGAATATTTTATGGATATATTCTTCACTTGCAGCAACTGCTCCAGCTAATAAATCGCTATGACCTCCTAAATATTTTGTAGCAGAATGAATAGAAATATCAATTCCGAAATCAAGCGGAGTTTGATTGATAGGTGATGCAAAAGTATTATCGATCATTGATACCAATTCATGCTTTTTTGCAAGTTCTGCTACAGCTTTAACATCGGTAATTGTCAATAATGGGTTTGAAGGTGTTTCTATATAAATTACCTTAGTATTTGGTTTTATCTGAGCTTCAAAATCACCAACCCCTACTCCATCAGTAAATGAATATTCAATTCCCATCTTATCAAATTCTTCTACCACCAGATTAAAAGCACCTCCATAAATTTCATTTTGAAATACAGCATGATCTCCTTTTTTTAAAAAAGCAAATAAAGTGGTACTGATAGCTGCCATCCCAGATGCAAAGGGTAATCCCGTTTCAGCATTCTCTAATGCCGCAATTTTTTTACCTAGTGCTTCCTGATTGGGCGTATTAAAATATCGCGGATATCGCTTTGGGTCGACATCAATATATGAATATGATGATGCCATAAAAATTGGAGAAACTGCACCACCAAACTGTGTGTCCTTTATTTCACCTTCGTGAATACAAATTGTATGTTTTCCTATTTTTGACATATTTAATCTTTTAAAGCGAAACTAAATTACAAAACTTTACTTACACTTTGACCTGTTTCCATTTTCCTTTTTTAAACAGAATAATACCAACAATTGCCACTAAGATTTCAGCTGTAGTAATTCCCCAAAATACACCTGAAAGTCCAAAATCTAACATAATTGCTAAGGTATATGCAATAGGCAATTGTATTAACCAAAAGCAAAAGAAATTTATAATAGTTGGTGTTTTAGTATCTCCTGCACCATTAAATGATTGAATAATAACCATTCCATAACCGTAAAATATATATCCAATGACAATGATTCTCAAACATTATTTTAGGCTCTATTTTAAGAACCTTTAATCCAACTAATTATAGCTTCATCAGTAGGTAAAGTTTTAGGAGAAATCACCTTAACGAGCTCACCGCTTTCATTTAGTAGATATTTTTGAAAATTCCAAGCTACTTCTGAATCTTCCAAGCCATTTTTTGATTTTTGAGTTAAGAATTGATACACTGGATGTATATCATTTCCTTTTACAGAAATTTTAGCCATCATCGGGAAAGAAACTCCATAATTCTGTTGACAAAATTCGGCAATTTCTTTATTTGTACCGGGTTCTTGTGACCCAAAATTATTAGCAGGAAATCCAACAATTATAAAATTTTTGTCTTTATAAGTATCATATATGGCTTGTAGATCTTTATATTGAGGTGTTAATCCACATTCAGAAGCTGTATTAACTATCATTACTTTTTTTCCTTTTAAAGATGAAAAATCAAACTCTTCATCAGTTAAGGTTTTTACTTTAAACTGAAAGATATTTTCAGTTTGTTGTTCATCAGAGGTATTTGTAGCCATTTCTTTATTGTTTTTTTGCTTACAAGCAATTAAACTTATTGCTAAAGTTAGGATAAATATTTTTTTACTCACTCCAATTTTATTAACTCTATTGTACTCGTGATTTTTCTTTGAAAAGTTCATGATATTACTTGTTTTTTGTTATTTCACTGACTGAGTCTCATTAAGACATACGAAGTTAAAATTTTAAGCCACGAATTACGCGAAGCCAGACTTTCAGTCTGTCGTCAATAAAACTAATTTAGTAATTATAAATTTCCCGTCTTCCAGCTTCGGTCTTCTTGCCCAATTACTTCTTATAATACTTTTTATACTTAATATATGCCAATATACTAAGAACTACAGAAACTATCAGCCAGCCCCATATTTGGTTGGGTATTGGTGCAGATTCTCCGGTAGCATAAGAATGCAAACCTGATAATAAATGATTTACACCCAAATAGGTCATTAAAATAGTGGTAAAGGCAAAAACTGAGATAATATTAAAAGTTAACCTGCTTCTTAATCCCGGTATCAATCGCATATGCAATATAAAAGCATATATCATAATGCTTACTAATGCCCATGTTTCTTTAGGATCCCATCCCCAATAACGCCCCCAACTTTCATTTGCCCACATGCCACCCAAAAAATTACCTATGATTAACAATACCAAACCAACAGTTAATGACATTTCATTAATAACAGTGATCTCTTTTATTGCCAAATCCAGTTTCTTTTTGTTTTTAGTACCGGTTAGTGTATATAAAATCAATGCTATAAGTCCTAAGATCATACTCAACGTAAATGGACCGTAACTAGCAACAATAATTGCTACATGTATCATCAACCAATAAGAATCTAATACAGGCACCAAATTACCAATAGAAGGATCCATCCAATTCATATGTGCTATCCACAAAATCATTGAAGTTACAAATGTTGTTGCCGCTATGGTTAATGCTGATTTTTTTCCGAAAAGCAAACCAAAAAGCATCGTTGCCCACGCAATATATATCATTGATTCGTACCCATTACTCCAAGGTGCATGACCTGAAATATACCAACGAATACCTAAACCAATCGTATGATATAAAAATAAGGCTACAATGACAAAAGAACCTATTTTAACTAGTAAATTTACTACTTTTGAACTATTAAAAATTTGAACAATTACAAAAACAAATAGCAATATACCTGCTAACATATATTGCCAAAACAGACCTTTAAAAATATCGTACTTATTGTAAAATAATTCTAGCTTGACTTTTCTATCTGATGGTAACACTTCGTTTCCATATGTTTTTTGAAACTCATGAATACCTTCTACTAATTCATTTGGAAGCTTATAGCCATCTGTTTGCACTGATTCATGTAATGTTTCGGCATAATACCTCACAATATTACTTACAAAAGCAGAATCTTTTTTACTAAAACTACTAGTTTTTAATTCAGCTCTAGATATCCATTTATGATTTGGGTCATCTTTTAATGGGAAAAATTTAAAGATACTTCCGGCAATAGCTTGGTACAATAAATTTGTTCTGCCATCAATATCTATAATACTTTGTTCAAACTTATTCTTAATTATTTTTTTATGTGCCTTAGCTACTTCTTCTCTTAATTTATATTCACCTTTATCAGTAAACAGATCAGAAAGTCGTGCATATTCTTGTTCAGTAGGTAAGCCTAAAATATCTCTAACTTTTGAATTGGCAGATTTCATATAGATAAACGGAACAGAATACCAAATTCTAGGATTGGTAACCATAGAAACTGCTACCTGATTGGCATCCATTCCATTATACGAATCCTTTTTACTTACTTTTCGCAATAGTTCAGAAGTAAATGTATTTACTGGTTTCATTCTACCGCCTGCATCTTGAATGACCAAACTGCCAAAATGTTTAGCATGAGCTACAGATACTTTTTGGCTACTTAAAATAGAATCAATTTGTTGATCAGATATTTGATGTTGATGATTTTCTTGTGCAAATGAACTCAATGAAATGAATACAATTAGAATTGATAATGCTGCTTTTTTCTTTTTTACTTTATCTAATTGCTTTCGTAAATATGAAAAACGAGTGTTTTTTGAAAATAGAATCAGCACCAAACCAAAAAACAGTAAGCAATAACCAATATAGGTAACCCAAGTACCTACAACGTCATAATTTACAGATAAATGTGTTTCTTCTACAGCTCCGGTATCATTATAACTAGATTGAAAAAAACGATAACCTCTATGATCTAAAATATTATTCATAAATATTCTGAAATCGAAATTTTTACCATTATCAACTACGGTTACTTCACTGGCATATGATTTCGGACTCATAGAACCCGGATAACGATCTAATTGAAAATCACGTAACTTAATAGAGAAAGGTAATTTTAATTGTTTGGCACCATAGCTAACTCTAAAATTAAGTCCATCTAAAGAAAATGTTTCAGGCGAGTTAAGCATATATTTACCACCAAAAAGTTTTACATTTTTATTGCCATTTTCAGTAGCAATAGCAATTTCTAACATATCTTCAGGGTGTTCATCTTTATCTCCTGACACTAAGTTCAATTTACCTTTAGCAATTTTAGGTACAACAAATTGCATTTGACCGATAGTATAGAGTGAACGTAAATTAAATGTTTGTGTTGAATCTTTAACAACAGTACCTTTTTCTTGGCTAGCCATAATCATATATTCACCATCAAAAGGAGAGTCTATCTGTAAAGCATCTTGTTGGGTGAAAATATTGATAGCTCCGGGAGTTGGATTTTCAAAAGCGATCAATACATTATGTATATTCGCTATTTCTCCTTTTTTAATATAATGGTCGTGTCTTCCACCACCTCCAGATTCTACAAAATGCAAGAATTCTTTTCCGTCATCATCAATTATAAACTCTTCAAAAGCATTTGGAATATAATTTACATATGTAACACTAACCTGTTTATCTCTAAAATCTGTTTTTATTGAAAAATGATTACCTCCTCTGATAATATTTAAAAAACGGGTTGCTAATGGAATAAAACGAACTTTAGAAGAAGGCTTAGGAGAGAAATAATACCTTTTCTCAATTGTTTTCTGATCTTTCCCATCATCAATAAGTACATTCAAATATGTCTTTTCTGAAAGCATCAAATTTGTAGTTTCACCTTCTTTGATCGGCATCATAGCTTCATAACTTATATAGCGTGTAATACCAGCACCTATCAATATTAGTATAAATGACAAATGAAATAGCAATACAGACCATTTTTCCTTTCGAAGCAATCTATATTTATAAATGTTTCCAATAAAATTGAGTACAAAAATAAGCATGATCAATTCAAACCACCAAGTATTATAAACCAATGCTTTTGATGCTTGTGTGCCATAATCGTTTTCAATAAATGTGGCTATACCCATTGAAGCGGCGAAAACAAAAAATAAAATGGCTGTAAGACGGGTAGAGAAAAGTATATTATATAATTTGTTCATTCTGACTTTTATCAATAAAAAAATGTTGTGCAAATTTACTTAAATTTGTCATGATTAGAATACATTTAACACATTAATATAAATCGTTAAAACTTCCGTAACTTCGCTATATGATTTCAGTTATTGTACTTGGTACAGGAAATGTAGGCACACATTTAATAAGAACATTTTTAGATACTAAAAATGTAGCATTGATACAGGTTTATAGTAGAAAAAAATCATCACTGAAATTCATAGAAGGTAAAGTTGCAACTACTACAGAATTGGATAATTTAAAACTGGCTGATGTCTATATTATTGCCATTTCGGATGATGCAATTTCCGAATTTTCGTCACAACTTGATGGCAAGAATAAATTGATAGTTCATACCTCAGGAAGTGCTTCAATACATGCTTTAAAAAATGATGGGAATAAAGGTGTTTTTTATCCGCTACAGACATTTTCTAAAAAGCAAGCTGTTGATTTTAGTATAATTCCGATATGTATAGAAACCGAAAATGAAAAAGATCTACTATTATTAGAGCAGTTAGCAAATAGCATTTCTAACAATGTTTTTATTATTGACTCAGAGCAGAGAAAACGATTACACGTTGCAGCAATTTTTACCAATAATTTTGTAAATCATCTATATAAAATCGGATTTGACATTTGCAAAGAACATAACATTCCTTTTGAAGCACTACATCCTTTAATAACTGAAACAGCTAAAAAAATAGCAAATATAAATCCTGTCAATATTCAAACAGGTCCGGCACATAGAAATGATACAAAAACTATCGATGCCCATTTGAAATTATTATCAGGAGAACAAAAAGAAATATATCAACTACTAACCGAATCAATCCAAAAAACCTATGGAGAAAAGTTATAAAGAACTCATGCCACAAATATCAACCTTCATTTTTGATGTTGATGGTGTTTTAACCGATGGAAAGGTAACTATTTTTCCTGATGGGCAATTGATTAGAACTATGAATATTAAAGATGGTTATGCCTTGAAAACTGCTGTAGATAATGGTTATCATGTTTGTATAATTTCCGGTGGTACAAATGAAGCCGTAAAATTGCGTTTACGCGGATTGGGGATTACTGATATCTATTTGGGTGCACATAATAAAGTAGCACAATTAGATGAATATTTAGACATTTATAATATCAACCCTGAAAATGTATTGTACATGGGTGATGATATTCCTGATCACCCAGTAATGAAATTAGTAGGTTTACCAACCTGCCCGAAGGATGCAGTACCCGAAATTCAGGATATTTCACTTTATATATCTCAAAAAAAAGGCGGAAATGGCTGCGTAAGAGATGTTATAGAACAAGTATTAAAAGTACAAGATAAATGGAGCCTCACCCAAGAATAGAATCAATTCTATTCTTGATCTCCCCAAAGGAGAGGTACATCGAAAAACTAATTATAGTGACACGATTAAATTATAAAAGGTGTTTTTAACCTTGAACAAATGAAATGACCACTGAAGAAAAATTACTTAAAATACCCGTGATAAGCTGGCTTGTTAAGCTCTTTAAAAAAATTAAAGTGCCGGGCTTAGAAGGCATGTCATTATATGATGTATTAGAAATGTATGTCATAGGTATAGTGCAAGGCGCATTAACATCAAGAGCGGGTGGTATAGCATTTAGTTTTTTTATGGCATTATTTCCATTTGCATTATTTATTTTAACGCTCATTCCATTTATACCCATAGAAGGGTTTCAAGAAGGGTTTATGCAGTTTATAGATCAGGCATTACCTCCTAAAACCTCAGAGTCAGTTGACGTAGTATTACAAGATATTGCAAATAATAAATATGGCGGACTCTTATCTTTTGGTTTTGTATTATCAATGTTTTTAATGACCAATGGTATTAATTCACTCTTTGGTGGATTTGAGTATACCTATCATAAATTACAAACCAGATCGATCATAAAGCAATACATAGTTTCCTTTGCAATATCATTAGTATTGGCATTATTGTTGTTACTTACAGTAGCAGTGATTATTTATTTAGGAATTGCTATCAATAACTTGACTGAAAGGGGGTATGTTTCTGATGATCTATTCTGGATTGAAGTCGGAAGATATGTAATTATCTTTGCAATGTTATTTACGACTGTTGGTTTGTTTTATTTTTTCGGAACTAAAGAAGGAAGAATTATCTCTTTCTTTTCACCTGGAGCAATTTTAACAACATTATTGATTATTGTAAATTTTAAAATATTTGGCATTTATGTAAAGAAATTTGCCCAGTATAATGAATTATATGGCTCTATAGGAACCTTATTGGTATTGATGCTTTTCATATGGTTAAATTCCATTATATTATTACTGGGTTTTGAACTTAATGCTGCCATTATTGGTTTAAAAAAGAAATGTAAACAATAAAAATGAAAAAAATAATCTTATTATTAGCTATAGGTTTTTTAACAATAAATATATCCAATGCACAATCAGTTTTTGGAAAGTGGAAAACATTAAATCCCGAAACCGGCAAAACTGAATCTATTATTGAAGTTTACAAAAAAGATGGAAAAGCGTATGCTAAAATTATTGAAATTCTCAATAAAAATGATAAAGATAGAGTTTGTGATGCATGTACTGGAAAAAATAAAAACAAACCTATTCTAGAAATGGTTATCCTTAACGGATTGAAAAAAGATGGTAAAGAATGGAATGGTGGTAAAATACTAGACCCTAAAAATGGTAAATACTATAAATGTTATATTACCTTAGTAAATGATACTAAACTTAAAATAAGAGGTTTTATAGGCATTTCTTTACTAGGTAGAACAGAATATTGGCATAAAGTCAATGAATAAAAATAAAATGAAACAAATTTTATACATCCTATTTTTTTTAATAATAGCAGTTGGTAATGTCAATGCGCAAAAAAAATCCATTGACCTTAATTGGCAAACTAATTTTGAAGAGGCTAAACAATTAGCAGCTTCTCAAAATAAATTATTACTTATTTATTTTACAGGTTCTGATTGGAGTCAGCCTTGCAAAATGTTGAATAAAGATTTCTTTTATACTGAAAGATTTAAAAAAATAGCTAGTAAAGATTTAATCTTAGTCAGAGTAAACTCACCTAGAAGACCCGATCTGATCTCAGGTTTACAGAAAGATAAAAACCTTGAATTAAAAAAGCAATACAATCAAAAAATACTGCCTACAGTGGTATTGACTGATGCCAAAGGCAACTCATTAGGTATGGTAGAAAGTTATAATTATCTACATGATACCAGTAAACATTATAGCCTTATTGAAGAGGCATTAAAAAAGTAACTTCAAAAACCTCCTCACCCGGAAACCCCAAGGAAGTCCCGAGTACTCAATGTCATTAAGTTAAGAGATTTGTGCAACCATTTGATATTTTGATTTTATCAAAAACTATCTTTTTAATGAGTTTAAATCCTTCCGTCTTTAATCCCGATTTCTCGGGGTTAAAGCCACCTTCCCTTTTTGGGGAAGGAGTTTTGATTCTAACTACAAAGTATATTCTACTCTTTCTTTAAACCTATATGTTAACTCCCCTCCTTTTTTCAAGGAGGGGTGTATTCCATCCCAAAACTAATATATTATTATAGTTCTTAAAAAACTGGCTATTGGGATGGAATATGGGGTGGTTATTTTATTTTTTCTAATCAGTCTCTCAGCACATAAAAAAATAAAAAAGAAGTGAATAAATTTTGATGCGAATGAATTAATAGAAGCCTCGCTAAATATAAATTTCAGGTAACTTTCAAAAGGTTGCCGCAGTCGTCCCGATAGCTATCGGGACTCCTTCGCAATGACAGAATATTAAAAATTCAATCTCAGTCCTAGTTTATAATTCCGACCTTTAGTTGTAAATCCAATTACTTCAGTATACTCTTCATTAAATACATTTGAAATTGAAGCAGACAGTTTTAATCTGTTTGGTATCAATTCTCGACTAAAAAGCACATCAACTATCGAAAATGAGCCCAATATTTTATTTTCAAATGTTGTAAAATCTGTATCAACTCTCTCATCAACAAATTGATAGTTCAAGCCTAGAAAAGTTTTATCATTTACAGTATAATTCAATGATGCATTCGCTTTGTGTTTTGGAATTCGCAATGCAACTTTGTCCTTTCGTTCAGTAAATGTATAATTGGCTGTAAAACCTAAGTTCTTTAAGAGTTTAGAAGATAGCTCTACTTCTACTCCATTTACTGTAAACTCATCAGAAACATTTTGATATTGTCCTTCAAATGTATTAAAATCAATAATCACATAGTCGATAAACTCTTTTTCTGTGCGTTCAAAGAACACTGCATTGAATCGTATTTTATTAGATAATTTCAACTCTGTTCCGACTTCCAATGTAATATTGGTTTCAGGTTCTAAAGTGGGGTTTGCGCCAAATGGCCCAAATAACTGTGATAAACTAGGTGCAATAAATGAAGTACTATATGAACCCAATATTTTTAAATAATTTTTGTCAAACTTATAAGTATATGAAGGATTTAAATTATAAGTTAAATGTGAACCATATTCACTGTGATTATTTAATCGTGCTCCTGCATTTAAATTCATTCCAAAGCTTGAAATCCAAACTATATTGGCATACGGATCTACAATTGTTGATTCTTCATTAATAGTAAATTCAGTTTCATTTTTGATATAGTTTACCCCAACTATTGTATAAAATTTATCATCAAAATTATACTTATTAAATGCGTCAACAATAAAGCTTTTACCTACAAAATTATTTGGAAAGCTCGACTTAATGTCTCTTTCTATATTGCTATAAGCTGTATTTATAACAAAACTTCCATTTTTATACCTAAGCTTAGGCGAAATACCTATTCTATACTGCTTGCTTTTTGATGTAAACAAAGCATCTTCAATAGGAAAGCTATTATCAAAATCAGCAGTAAAACGATCATGATTGGCATATATATCAATTGAAAAATTGTCTGTTGCCTGATATCCGACCTTAAGGTTCGTATTAGTTCTTGAGAAAGCATCACGCTCTGTTCCGACAGCCACAGCTGACATCCCGTCAAGGTATTGATGTCCAAAAGAGGCATTATAATTGAACTTCTTTGAAGTGCCACTAATTGAAATAATATTATTAAAATCTGCTATATTATTATCAGAATTTTCTGAGGATTGATTTGTACCAACGCTTGATGAAAATACCGCTGAAATTACCTCTTTAGAAGCTTTTTTAGTGATAATGTTGATTACTGCCGTAGCAGCTGCATTACCATATAATGTACTTGCTGCGCCTTTAATAATTTCAATTGATTCAATTTGATTGATGTCTATCAAACGTAAATCATAATCATTAGCGATTTGAGAAGGGTCTGAAACCTGAATACCATCAATAAGTACCAATACTTGCCTGTTATTACCACCTCTTACAAAATAACTTAAATTTTGTCCGCCATAACTTCTACTGCCATTAATTTCAAGTCCGCTTTTAGTATTGATTATTTCTGCAATACTTTTACTTTGATTCTTTTCAAGTTCTACAGCATCAATTTTAATGACTGTTTTACCTGAATTTTCTCTTTTTAGCTGAAATCGTGAATCAGTAATAATAATTTCGTCTAATTGCTCAACCATAGTTGAGTCCTGTTGCTGCTGGGCATTTACTAAAACTGTTGTTAGTAAAGCTCCTACATACAATAACCTTTTTTTCATTTTTTTGTTTTTTTAAATGATTAAATGGCTATCAGTAGAAAATGATGGAGCATGATGAAAATCATAAACCAATACTTTTCCTCCGAAAGCGTGAGTAATTTGAATTTTGGCAGGTCTCCTGGCTTGCATTTAGTTGTATGCCTTCCCAAACATCGGTAGTGTTCAGTGACTTAAGAATTACAACAGCTATTAAATAGATGCCGAAACTCCCGAAATTTCGGGACGGCACATGCTTACAGTTGCGGGGACAGCTCAGGATTTATAGATTTACGATGTAAGAATTACGATTGTAGATTTAATTAATCATAACTCAAAAATCAACAATCGCACATCTATTCACCTGATTCCCTATTATCACACCTCGTTATCTCATCCGAAGATGGATATTGGTGTGACCAAAATCAGTGTAAAAGTAATTAGTTTATAATAAATGACAATGTATTATGAATTATTTTTTGAGATACCAATTCCAAATTCATTAAACTTAAAATTGATACATTTGCCCATCAGGTTTGTCAATTAATGAAATCAATAAGAATAACCATAACTCTATCTCTTCTGTTCTTAATTTCTGCTTGTAAGGAAGAAAAAAAAGTAGCTCCAAATTTCCAAACAAAATCATCCATAAAATACGCTGGAGGTTTTGATATTCAATACTTCAATAATTACAAAAGATTACTTATATACCCCCCCTATCCAGATGCAAAAGAACAATTTGAATATATTTTAATTCCAAAAGGAAAAGATGTTCCTAATGAAATTAAAGATTTAAAAATAATCAGAATACCCATAAAAAAACTGGTCGTTACTTCTACTACACATATACCAATGTTAGAGTTACTGGAAGAAGAAAATAAATTGGTTGGCTTTCCAAATTTACAGTATATCTCCTCAACAAAAACAAGAAAATTAATTGCTAATGGTAATATCAAGGAACTCGGCAATGAACAGGATATCAATACCGAAGTATTACTAGATCTGCAACCGGAAATTGTTATTGGTTTTTCTATGAGTAGCAATAATAAAATGTTTTCTAATATTGAAAAAGCAGGAATTCAGGTTCTATTAAACGGTGATTGGCTCGAAGAAACGCCTTTAGGCAGGGCAGAATGGATTAAATTCTTCGGTGTTTTACTTGGTAAAGAAAAAGAAGCTGACAGTATTTTTAATACTATTGAAAAGCAATACAATGCGGCCGTAAACATTGCTAAAAACACTAAAACCAAATCAACTGTCTTATCAGGAGCTTTATTTAAAGATATTTGGAATTTACCAGCCGGAGAAAGCTTTGTGGCTCAATTTTTAAAAGATGCCAATACCAATTATTTATGGGCTGATACTAAAGGGAAAGGCAGTCTTTCTTTAAGTTTTGAGAGTGTTTTTGAAAAAGGGCAATATGCTGAATTTTGGATCGCTCCCGGACATTATACCAGTTCAGAACAATTAAAAAATGCCAATCAACACTATACTGAATTCGATGCCTTTAAAAATAAAAACATCTATTCTTTTGCCAACAAAAAAGGAGAAAATGGAGGTGTATTGTATTATGAACTAGCTCCGGTACAACCACACATTGTACTTAAAGATATAATCAAGGTCGCTCACCCTGAATTATTACCTGATTATCAACCCTTTTTCTTAGAGAAACTAAATTAATCACTTGAATAATAAAACCACATACTCATTAAAATTCATTCTTTTTGGATTGTTATTGTTATTATTCATTCTAATAAACCTTAGCTTAAGTTCCGTTGACATTCCTTTTAAATCTATCATACAAACACTTACAGGTAATGATACTGGAAAAGAATCTTGGCACTATATTATTTTACAATACAGACTTCCGAAAGCCATAACAGCTATTTTAGTAGGCTCAGGATTGTCTATTTGTGGCTTGCTAATGCAAACCCTGTTTAGAAACCCTTTAGCAGGTCCGTTTGTATTAGGTATCAGTTCGGGTGCCAGTTTAGGTGTTGCA
Source organism: uncultured Flavobacteriaceae bacterium (assembly GCA_964463085.1). GTDB lineage: Bacteria > Bacteroidota > Bacteroidia > Flavobacteriales > Flavobacteriaceae > Aureibaculum. The sequence goes on from CAYXAZ010000049.1 coordinate 15,210, forward strand.
ATTTTAGTATTAGGTGTTTCAGCTTTTTCAGGAAGTATTGCCGGACTTGCATTTTCTAATATCGGAATAGCAATAGCTGCAAGTATAGGTTCATTCTTAGTGTTATCTGCTGTAATGTTGGCTGCTAAAAAGATCAAAAATACGATGTCAATACTCATTATCGGATTGATGTTCGGTAGTTTTATAGCTGCAATAATAAGTGTATTAGCTTATTTTAGCAGTGCAGATCAATTACAACAATATGTATTTTGGACCTTTGGTAGTTTAGGAAATCTGGGGTGGAATGAAATTTTAATATTAACTATACTCTATCTAATTGGTGTGGGATTATTGTTAACTATCATTAAACCATTAAACAGTTTATTATTAGGTGAAAATTATGCAGTAAGCTTAGGCGTAAACTTAAAAAGAACAAGAAATACAACCTTGATCATAACTGGATTATTAACCGGAGTTATAACAGCCTTCTCGGGTCCTATCGCTTTTATTGGTCTTGCCGTACCACACCTTACTAAATTATTAATTAAAACCTCAGACCATAAAATATTAGCACCGGCTGTAGCTATTATTGGTGCAATTGTAATGCTGATAAGCGATACTATTGCACAATTACCTAATAGTGAATATACATTGCCTATCAATGCTGTCACTTCTTTATTTGGCGCTCCTATTGTAATTTGGTTATTGGTTAGAAAACGAAAAATTAGCTATTGATTTTGGATAAAAACAGCTCAAATATCATTATACAAACACGTAATCTCAGCATAGGTTATCAAACTAAAAAGAATACAACTTGTGTTGCTGAAAAGATTGATCTGTCCTTAAATAAAGGAAAATTAGTATGTGTTTTAGGTAAAAATGGAATTGGTAAATCTACTCTACTCAGAACTTTAACAAAGGTTCAGCCAAAGTTATCTGGTGAAATTACCCTTAACGGAAAAAAATTAGAGACCATACCCAATGCTGAACTCGCAAAAAAAATGAGTTTGGTCTTAACGGAGAAAATTCCAGAAAGTAATTTGACAGTTTACGAATTAATTGCCTTAGGAAGACAACCTTATACCAATTGGATAGGTAATTTAACTGATGAAGATAAAAAGTATATCGAATTAGCCATAGAGCAAACAAACATCAAAGACATTATCCATAAAAAACACTATGAATTAAGTGATGGTCAACTTCAAAAAGTAATGATTGCCAGAGCCTTGGCTCAAAATACCGAAATTATTACGTTGGACGAACCTACTGCACATCTAGATATTCATAATAAGATTGAAATTTTCAACTTATTAAAAAAATTAGCGCAAAATCTGCATAAAACCATATTAATATCAACCCATGAAATTCATTTGGCATTACAACTCGCAGATGAACTTTGGTTGATGAATGAAACTGAAATTATATTCGGCAAAACAGAAGATTTAATTGCTGACAAAAGTGTAGCAAAACTCTTTAGTTCTGATTTAGTGACTTTCGATTTAAAATCTAAACAATTTATCATAAATAAGCATTAATTTCTTTACTTTTGGAAATTATTAAAATGATTAGTATTTCGAGGTTTTGAAAGCAGCTAAAATTGCCACTCCCGAAGCTTCGGGACACGAATAAATATTGCTGTCTGATAGGACTGCCAAATTCGTATTATTAATTTTTTTTAGAATTTTAATGTCTAGATTAGTGAATCCGTGGCTAAAAATCAGTCCACAAATAAAAACACAATATGAAAAATAGCATCCTATTATTATTTACGCTTCTATTAATTTCTTGTGGAACCTCAAAATCAGGGTCTCAAAATCAAACAGCAACTGATACAACACCTCCTCCGACTCCAATAACTCCATCAACTGCAACTGTTAATACCATTAAAGATAAAGTTGAAGAAAAAACAGTTGACTTAGCAACAAAATATGCTGAAAGCATTACAGAAGATGATTTAAAAAAATTATTATATAAATTGGCTTCTGATGAGTTTGAAGGTAGGAGAACTGGTGAAAAAGGGCAAAAAATAGCTGCTCAATACATTATAGATTACTATAAGAATTTAGGGATTAGTGCAGCCAATACAGATGGAAATTATTTACAACATATACCTGTCGAATATTTTAAAGGTCGTTCAAAAGATGCATCAGAAAATGTAGTAGCCTATATAAAAGGGACTGAAAAATCTGATGAATATATTGTTATTTCTGCACATTATGATCATCTTGGTGTTAGAGGAGAGGATATTTATAACGGTGCAGACGATGATGCTTCGGGTACTTCTGCTGTACTAGAAATTGCTAAAGCATTTCAAAAAGCTGTAAAAGAAGGTAATGGACCTAAACGTTCAATCGTATTTTTAAATGTTACCGGCGAAGAAGAAGGTTTATTCGGTTCAAAATACTATACTGAAAATCCTATTTTTCCATTAGAAAATACAGTTGTCAATTTAAATATTGATATGGTAGGTCGTTTTGATAAAAAACATGCTGAAAATCCTGAGTTTGTATACCTGATCGGTGCTGACAAGTTAAGTCAGGAATTGCACGATCTGTCAGAAGCTACCAATAAAAAATATACAAATTTGATCTTAGATTATACCTATAACGATGAAAATGATCCTAATAGATTTTACTATAGATCAGATCATTATAATTTTGCAAAAAATGGTATTCCTATTATCTTTTATTTTAATGGCGTACATGAAGATTATCACAAAGCAACTGACACTCCTGATAAAATACGATATGATCTGCTTAAAAAAAGAGCACAATTAATATTTTATACTGCTTGGGAAATTGCCAATAGAGAAAACCGTTTAGTAGTCGATAAAAAGTAGTTGTATGCTATTGTTGACATAGAAACTACCGGAGGAAAGTATAATGAAGAAGGCATTACCGAAATTGCAATCCACAAATATGATGGGCATCAAGTTATTGATAGTTTTATTAGCTTGATAAATCCTGAGCGTGAAATTCAACCTTTTGTAGTTAACCTTACAGGAATTAATAATGTTATGCTTCGAAATGCACCTAAATTTTATGAGGTAGCAAAGCGTATTATTGAAATTACTTCAGATTGTATTATCGTTGCTCATAATTCAAGTTTTGATTATCGCATTTTAAGTACAGAGTTTAGACGTCTGAGTTTTGACTATCAACGCCAAACTTTATGTACAGTTGAATTGAGTAAAAAACTGATTCCTGATCTCGAATCTTATAAATTAGGAAAGCTATGCCGAATTTTAGGCATCCCTGTTACGGACAGACATAGAGCTAATGGTGATGCCATAGCTACCGTTAAACTTTTTAAACTGTTATTAGATAAAGATGTCCAAAAAACAATTGTCACTAATACCATAAAGCAAGGATCTATCAATAAATTAGACCCTAGACTAGCAACTATTATTGAAAATTTACCAACAAGTACCGGCGTATATTATATTCATAAAGCAGATGGGGAAATTATTTATATAGGCAAAAGTAAAAATATAAAAAAACGTGTCAATCAGCATTTTACAAAGACCAATGCTAAGTCAAAAAAAATTCAATTACAAGTAGCTGCTGTAACCTATGAAAAAACAGGAAGTGAGCTTTTTGCATTATTAAAAGAAAGTGAAGAAATTAAACAGAATAGACCCATTTTTAATAGGGCTTTAAAACGTTCAGTATTTACGCAAGCATTATTCAGTTTTAAAGATGATAAAGGTTATATAAATTTAAAAATTGATAAAGCAGATGGTAGAAAGAAAGCAATTACCACATTTGTCAACAGGCAAAGTGCTAAAAGTTTTTTATTTAATACGGTTGAAAAATATAGCCTATGCCAAAAGCTAACAGGTCTATATAACGTCAAAAAAAATTGTTTTAATTACACTATCAAAGCATGTAATGGTGCTTGTATTCAAAAAGAGTCATCTGAAACCTATAATAAAAGAGTGCAACAATTAATAGCTTATAATAATTTTGAAAATAAAAGTTTTGTTATTATTGACAAAGGTAGAGAAATAGATGAACGCAGTGCTTTTCTTATTGAAAATGGTATTTTTAAAGGGTTGGGTTTCTTTAATTTGAATTATCAGATCAATACTATTGAGGTATTACAAACCATTATCACACCTATGGAAAACAATAAAGATATACAGCATATTATAAAAAGTTATCTTCGGAAAAACAAAAGGTTGAAAATCGTTAAATTATCAAATAAATACAATAACTAAAGTTTTCTTACTTTTGATAAAAAGAAAATCCTTTGAATCAATCATCTAATAAACCATCTAGCTGGAAATCTAAACTTCATGAGATCATTTATGAAGCCGATACGCCTGCTGGTAAGTTATTTGATATTATACTCCTTATAACCATTCTAGCTAGTATTATTTTAGTAATGCTGGAAAGCGTCAAAACTATTGACCAGAAATACCACACATTCCTCAACGTGTCTGAATGGGTTATTACTATACTATTTAGTATAGAATATATTGCCAGAATTGTTACAGTAAAAAAGCCTTTAAAATATATTTTTAGTTTTTATGGAGTTGTAGATTTATTATCAACCATCCCAAAATACATTTCGCTTATTTTTGCAGGCACACATGCACTTGTTGCTTTAAGAGCATTACGTTTATTACGTATATTTAGAATCTTAAAATTAGCACGTTATTTAGGTGCTTCAAATAATCTGGTGACGGCCTTAAAAGCAAGCCGTGCAAAAATATCGGTATTTTTATTTGCTGTGTTAATTATGGCTATTATACTAGGTACTATTATGTATTTAGTTGAAGGCGAAGAAAATGGTTTTACCAATATACCAAAAGGTGTATATTGGGCTATTGTAACATTGACTACTGTTGGTTTTGGTGATATTGCACCACAAACTCCCTTAGGACAACTTATAGCTTCATTAGTTATGATATTAGGTTATGGTATTATTGCTATTCCAACAGGAATTGTAGGTGCAGAATATGCCAATACCAGCAGAAAAGAAGTTCATACTAACACACAATCTTGCCCTAATTGTTCTAAAGGAAAACATAGAGATGATGCAGAATTTTGCTATGAATGCGGGTACAAATTAAACGATGAATAACTACCTTATCACAATTATTGGTCCAACCGCAATTGGTAAAACAGCTACGAGCATTAAAGTAGCGAAGCATTTTAATACAGAGGTTATTTCTTCTGATTCTCGACAATTCTTTAAAGAAATGACTATTGGTACGGCTGTACCTAATACAGTCGAATTAAACACTGTCAAACACCATTTTATTCAAAACCTATCTATTCATGATAATTACAATGTAGGGCAATTTGAAAAAGATGCCATTAATAAACTAAATGATCTTTTTGAAAAACATAATTGTGTTGTTCTGGTTGGCGGAAGTGGCTTGTATGCTGATACTGTTTTAAAAGGTTTAGATAATTTTCCAAAAGTTGATCCTAGTATTAGAGAAAACCTAAAATCACAATTAAAAGAAAATGGAATTATACCATTAAAAAAACAATTAAAAAAATTAGATGTAGAAAGCTATGAGAAAGTTGATATAGAAAATCATCAACGCCTCATCAGAGCATTAGAGATCTGTATTGGTACCGACAAACCATATTCCTCATTTTTAACCGATAAAACTACACAACGTAATTTTATTCCGATTAAAATTGGGTTGACAGCAGACCGAAAAATTATTTATGATAGAATCAACCAACGTGTTGATATTATGATTGATAATGGCTTATTAGATGAAGCTAAAAAATTATTTAAACACAAAGAATTAAATGCCTTACAAACAGTAGGTTATAAAGAATTCTTTTCTTATTTCAATAAAACTATATCTTTAGAGTTTGCCATAGAGGAAATTAAAAAAAATACGCGCCGTTTTGCTAAACGACAATTAACTTGGTATAGAAAAGATAATGAAATTCAATGGTTCGATTATAAAGATGATATACAAGAAATTATTGAATATATCAATCAAAAAATATAGTTACAATTTAAATTCCTTCCCTTGTAAGGGAAGGTGTCCGACAAAGGAGGACGGAAGGGTTTCAAAAAATATAGATTCTTGAAAATATATACTTTAAAATCGCTTTGTCATTTTCTATCACAAAATATATAAATAACCAATATCATAAAAATAAATTAGTTAAAAAATAGTAATTTTAAACATAAAAATGACACACGATTACGTAGATATAGACACTCTGAAATTCTTATTATACAATGTCCATCAAGTAGAAGAACTACTACAGGCTGAACGTTTTAAAGAATATGACAAAACCTCATTAGATATTTTTCTTGATTCCATTAAAACCTTTTCTGACACCGCCTTATATCCTTTTATTAAAGAAATGGATGAAAAACCATCGGTTTTTAAAAACGGAAAAATTAATGTACATCCTCAGTTTGAGAATATTATAAAAACTGCAGGTGAATTAGGCATCGTTGGTGCTATATTCGATTTTGAAGATGGTGGTATGCAATTACCCTCAACAGTTTTTCAAGCTGCTCATTTCATCATGAATGCAGCCAATAATCATGTTCCAGGTTATTTCGGATTAACATCTGGTTCAGCTAATTTGATACTTTCTTTCGGTAGTCAAAAACTCAAGGAAACATACACACCAAACATGTTAGATCTAACTTGGGGTGGCACTATGTGTTTAACTGAACCTCAGGCGGGTAGTTCTCTTTCTGATGTGATGACTGTAGCCACACCTACCGATAAAGATTATTATCAAATTAAAGGGCAAAAAATATTTATTTCAGCCGGCGACCATCAATTCTGTAGCAATTTTGTGCATTTGGTATTGGCGCGAATTAAAGGGGCTCCAACCGGTACAAAAGGGGTTTCACTATTTGTGGTGCCTAAAAATCGCCCTACAGAAAATAGTGAATTCACTTATAATGATGCTGCTATTGAAGGTGAGTTCGAAAAAATGGGTCAAAAAGGTTATTGTACTACGCATATTGTATTTGGTGATAATGACGATTGTAGAGGCTGGCTCGTTGGCGAAGCTAATAAAGGCTTATCCTATATGTTTCAAATGATGAATGAAGCACGTATTTCAACCGGATTAATGGGAGCGGCAATAGCTTCAGCCGCCTATTACTCTTCTTTAAGATATGCGAATGAACGTCCGCAAGGAAGAAAATTAAACAGTTCAGGACAAAAGAATGCAGAAGAAGAACAAACCTTAATTATCAATCATCCAGATATTAAAAGATTGTTATTTAGCCAAAAAGCAGTTGTTGAAGGTTCGATGAGTTTGATATTACAATCAGCTATTTATTTAGATAAAGAAATGACCAGTACAAATGCTGAAGATAAAGAAAAATATAATTTACTATTAGAACTATTAACACCTATAGTAAAAACATATCCTGCTGAACAAGGTATACAATCAATTAGCAATGCTGTTCAAATTTTAGGAGGTTATGGTTTCTGTTTCGATTTTATGCCTCAGCAATATTATAGAGATATTCGAATCATTGCTTTATATGAAGGTACTACCGGCATACAATCGCTAGATTTATTGGGCAGAAAGATCACGATGAAAAATGGAAAAGCACTTGAATTATTAGCTGCTGAAATTCAACAAACCATTACCGAAGCTATAGCCTTTGACGAGTTAAAACCATTTGCAAAAACATTGTTGGAAAATTTAGGTTTGGTACAAAAAGTAATCAGCACATTAATGCCTCATGCCATGAAAGGAAATTATGAACGTTTTCTTGCTGATGCTACTGTCTTTATGGATTTCTTTGGTACCATTGTCATTGGATGGCAATGGCTAAAAACAGCAACGGTTGCCAATCAAACTTTAGCTGATGAAAATGGAAATCAGTCTCAAGAATTTTACAATAGTAAGATACACACAATGAAGTTTTTCTATACCTATGAAATGAGTAAAACCAAAGGATTGGCAAAAACATTGATGAATGAAGAGGAATTAACAATACAGGTTTCCAAAGATATGTTTTAGTGATAACAATAAAAAAATAAGGTCTCGACTACGCTCGACCTAACAATCTTCATATTCCCTCGAGCGCAGTCGAGAGGTTATTAATAGTCATAACCTTTAATTTATCCTCTTGAGAGCGGCAAAAATCCGTTTTATTTTTTTTTGGTAACTTGGGGCAACCAATATACCCATTATGATAAAATTCGAATCTCCGCTTGCAGCTTTCCTGCATTGGGAAAAAAATACACCTGAAAAACCCTTTTTACGACAACATATCAATGGTAAGATCATAACCTACACTTTTAAGGAAAGTGGAGATGAAATTAGACGTATTACCAGTGTTATAAAATCTTACAACTTGCCTCCACAAAGTAATATCGCATTACTATCTAAGAATTGTGCACATTGGGTAATGGCAGATCTAGCCATCATTATGTCTGGTAATGTATCAATTCCTATCTATCCAACATTTCAAGCAAATTCAATTCAATATGTATTAGAACATAGTGAATCAAAAGCAATAATTATTGGAAAATTAGATGATTTTGAGTCACAAAAATCTGCAATTCCTGACATTCCGGTTATAAGTGTTGAACTCTATGGTATAAATGAAGGTAATACATGGGAAAACCTTATAACTAAAAATGAACCGCTACAAGATACTCCCGAACTAGATCCTAAAAATCTTATTACAATAATTTATACTTCAGGTACTACAGGTAAACCTAAAGGTGTAATGCATACTGTAGGTAGCTTTACCAATGCATCAAACACTTTTTTAGAAAATTTAAACCTTCCTGAACATCCAAGGTTTTTCTCCTACCTCCCGCTTTCTCATATAGCTGAAAGAGCAGGTTTAGAAATGGGTGCAATTTTCAGAGGTGCTTCTATGACCTTTTCTGATTCTTTAGCCACTTTTTCGAGTAATTTAGAAGCTACGCAACCACATGTGTTTTTTGCTGTACCAAGAATTTGGGCGAAATTTCAAGAAAAAATATTAATGGGAATGCCCCAAAAGAAATTAAATAACCTGTTAAGACTTCCTTTCATTGGATCAATGGTAAAGAAAAAAATCAAAAAAAAATTAGGTCTATCTGAAGCAGTACTTATTTACTCCGGAGCAGCTCCTATTGCTTCAAGTCTCCTAAAATGGTTTGATAAATTAGGTATTTCTGTATTGCAAGGTTATGGAATGACAGAAGACTGCATTCTTTCACATAGTAATACTCCAGAAGAAAATAAAATAGGTACTGTTGGCAAAACAGCTCCGGGTGCCATTGCAAAGTTATCTCCTGAAGGAGAGATCTGTATTATGAACGATTGTTTAATGAAGGGTTATTACAAAGAACCAGAAGAGACTGCAGAAGCGTTTGATAATGACGGTTATTTAAAAACCGGCGATATTGGCGAATATGACCATGACGGATTTCTAACCATAACCGGTCGTGTAAAAGATCAATTTAAAACAGATAAAGGAAAATATATATCTCCAGCTCCTATTGAATTAGAATTATCAAAAAATCCTAACATAGAACAAATATGTATTGTTGGTATGGGTATACCTCAACCAATTTTATTAGTTGTTCCCTCATTAGAAGCTAACAAAAAAAGCAAACAAGAACTTAGTGAAAATTTAATCAGTGCTATAAAGGAGATAAACCCTACGCTTGAAAAACATGAAAAGATTGCTAGGGCTGTTGTTATGAAAGAAGAATGGACAGTTGAAAACGGATTGATGACTCCGACACTAAAAATAAAAAGAAGCCAAGTAGAAAAAATACACATGCCTATGTATAAATCATGGTTTGATTCTGAAGAAAAAGTAATTTATGAATAATCTATACCCAAACCACACAGCCTTTCGGTTTTTTGACTCGTTCTTTCTCCCTTTAA
>CAYXAZ010000050.1:0-25036 GCA_964463085.1 uncultured Flavobacteriaceae bacterium
ACGCAGACATATCACTCGTTATGGTGAGTAAGTTTTTACGAGCATTCCCAATAATAAAGCCTGTATTGAGCGAAGTCGAAATATATAGTTTGGTTTTGCAGTAGAATACTTTTGCGGATTTAAGGTATTACAAATAACTACCGCTTTAACTTTAAAAACTTCTCCTGAATAATTTCATCAACGGGTCTATTTTCTATTTTACTTTCTAGCCACGATAAAATATCTAAATACAAAAAAGCTCTACGTTCAAAAGGGTCTTCTTCGAAGGTTTTTAGTTTTGCGTGTAGTTTTACAAACTCCTTTTTTAACTGATGTGGATAAATATCGCCTAAGCTCCTTAAGAATTTGATCATTTCTTTTTGTACTTCATGCAGGTCGTTCATTTTAATTAAAAATTTGTAAGTACTTTTTAGCTGAACATCTAAATGATAATCTAAGCCCACTTCATAATGCGCCACCAAACTTAAAATTCTGGAAAAACACAATAGATCTTCTCGCATTTGCAATGACCTATTATTGATGATCTTCTCTAAATATTCAATACATTTCTTACTATCTCCCGCTCCAAAATACAAGCTGGCTATTTTATAATAAAGCACCATAATATGATGTTCATCTATCCTATTAGGGTACTGTTTAATTCCTTTTAAAACCTCATCTACTAATGGTAAACCTTCCTTAAAACTACCTTCTAAAAAGTGTAAATTCAATTTATTATTAGCCATATACAAAAAACTAAGTACAGCAACATTATCTTCATTTGGCAACAAATCATTTTGATGAACTACTTGTTCTAATTTTTCTAACGTTTCTTTAAATTTTGAATGATATTTAATAAAAAAAAGTGATTCTAATAAGTAATTATTTCCTTTCAAGAAAAATACAGGGTTTAATGTTATCATGCTTTTATTGTTGTAAAACATTTCTACCCATTTGTCAGCATACTTATAACACGACAAAAAATCTTGTATTAAAAAACTATACCATAAATGTGATTTATACAACCACAATTTTTCTCGAAACCCCAACTCTTCAATCTTAAACTTAGGCATTCTATCATTAAAATAAGTAGTTATCGTTTTATATTCTTCATCATTTTTTATATAACCTGTTTTTAATAATATTCCATACAATTGCAATGATAAATTAGACAACTTACTAGCTATAGTATTTTGTATACTCAGCCATTTTGCTTGTTCGGTCAACTCATCAGCTCGACTACTGATACTTCTGGTAATATACTGAGATTCAATAACTTTCTCCAATTCTACAATTTCAAAAGCTATGTTTTTTTCCTCATTATTAATAGCCATATTTTTGGCCTTATCTAAAATTTTTAAACTTTGTTTATATAATCCTTTATGATATAAAATAGTAGCAAAATCTAATTGCTCTCTTACTTGTACTCTTATATTTTGATGTAAGGGGTTTAAGCGCAAGCTAATTAATAGTTGTTTATAGAGATGTGCCTTTAAATTAGACAGTTGAGCCTTTTTTACAATCCCACTTTTTAAAATGGAGGCTTCATCATATTTATTTAATTTCTCTAACAAATTAAACAATGCTAAAAATTTAGAATCAGTATTACCGCCTAATCTTCCTACATACAATTTGAATTGCCTTTTTTCAGATTTTGAAAGCGATTTTACTAAAACAAATAAGTTATCTTTTTGCTGGTTTGTCATTGTAACAAAAATTGAATTAACTAACTAATTATCAATTAAATAAATTATAAAAAATACTGTTAAGCATTGTAAATATGAATTACACAAGATGCCTTAAAAGTAAACCAAAATATAAATTCGTAGTACAATAAAAAAATATTATTTTAAATAATGAGTAAAAATAACGTTCACATATTTGACACCACCTTAAGAGACGGAGAGCAAGTGCCTGGTTGTAAGCTAAATACAAAGCAAAAAGTAATTATTGCGAACAGGCTAGATGAATTAGGTGTAGATGTAATTGAAGCTGGCTTTCCTATTTCGAGCCCGGGTGATTTTAACTCCGTTCACGAAATATCAAAAGTTGTTAAAAATGCTACCGTTTGCGGATTGACAAGATCAGTAAAAAAAGATATTGAAGTTGCTGCTCAAGCTTTAAAAACTGCTAAAAAACCAAGAATACATACCGGTATTGGCACTTCAGATTCTCATATCACCCACAAATTTAATGCAACCAGAGAACAAATTATTGAACGCGCAATAGGTGCCGTAAAATATGCAAAAACTTTTGTTGAAGATGTTGAATTTTACGCTGAAGATGCAGGAAGAACAGATAATGAATTCTTAGCTCAAGTCTGCGAAGCAGTTATCAAAGCAGGTGCTACAGTATTAAATATTCCTGACACAACCGGCTATTGTTTACCCGAAGAATATGGTGCAAAAATGAAATATCTTAGAGAGAATGTAAAAGACATAGATAAAGCTATTTTATCATGCCATTGCCATAATGATCTAGGCTTAGCTACTGCCAATTCGATTGCCGGAGTTGTCAACGGAGCACGTCAAATTGAATGTACCATTAACGGTGTGGGCGAACGCGCCGGAAATACTTCATTAGAAGAAGTTGTCATGGTGTTAAAACAACATCCTTATCTCAATTTAGATACTAATATCAATACACAACTTTTATATAGCACCAGTCAATTGGTATCTGAAAGTATGGGTATGTTTGTACAACCCAATAAAGCAATTGTTGGAGCAAATGCATTTTCACATAGTTCAGGTATTCATCAAGATGGCGTGATTAAGAATCGAGAAACTTATGAAATAATTGATCCAAAAGATGTTGGTGTTACTGAATCTTCAATTGTTTTGACTGCCAGAAGTGGAAGAGCAGCTTTGGCTTACAGAGCAAAAAAAGTAGGTTATGAGCTTACCAAAATTCAATTAGATAAAGTATATAGTTCTTTCTTAAACTTTGCCGATGTAAAAAAAGAAGTTTGTGATGATGATATTCATACAATTATCAAATCAAGTGAAATAGGGAATTCAATTTTTGCTTAAGATGGGAAAAACATTGTTCGATAAGGTTTGGGATGCTCATGTAGTCGATACCGTTGAAAACGAACCACAGGTTCTTTATATTGACAAGCATTTGATTCATGAAGTTACGAGTCCGCAAGCTTTTCAAGAATTAGAAGAACGCGGTATTGCTATTGCAAGACCCAATCAAATTATAGCTACTGCCGATCATAACACGCCAACTATCAATCAACATTTACCTATAAAAGATGCGTTGTCAAGAAAGCAATTGCAACAACTTACTGCAAACTGCAAAAAAAATAATATTACACTCTATGATCTGGGTCATAAATACAATGGTATTATACATGTCATTGCTCCTGAATTAGGTATCACACAGCCCGGAATGACTATGGTTTGTGGTGATAGCCACACCTCAACTCACGGTGCTTTTGGCACCATTGCTTTTGGAATTGGCACTAGTCAAGTAGCTCAGGTTTTTGCAAGTCAATGTTTATTGATGCAGAAACCTAAAAAGTTACGAGTAAACGTCAATGGTAAACTTCGTAAAAACGTATTACCTAAAGATGTGATTCTGTATATTATTTCTAAGCTGGGTACAAATTCAGGTACAGGTTATTTCTGTGAATATGCCGGGAATGTATTTGAAGAAATGTCTATGGAAGGTAGAATGACCGCATGCAATATGAGCATTGAAATGGGCGCTCGAGGCGGAATGATCGCTCCTGACGAAACAACATTCAACTATATTAAAGGAAGAAAATTTGCACCTAAAGGTGATCATTTTGATAAAAAAATTACCTATTGGAAAACGTTAAAAACAGATACTGATGCTGTTTTTGATTTGGAATATTCTTTCGATGCGTCGAATATTGAACCGATGATCACTTATGGTACAAATCCGGGAATGGGAATTAAAATTTCTGAAACCATACCAGAAATTAACAATACAACCTTTGAAAAATCATTAGCTTATATGGGCTTTAACAAAGGAGAACAATTGTTAGAAAAAGAAATTAATTATGTTTTTATAGGTAGTTGTACCAACTCAAGAATTGAAGATTTTAGAATTGTTGCAAACTATGTAAAAGGCAAGCAAAAAGCCGCGAATGTAACTGCTTGGTTAGTACCAGGCTCTCAACAAGTTGCTAAACAAATCAATCAAGAAGGCTTACACGAAATTTTTGAAGCAGCAGGGTTTAAACTACGTCAACCGGGTTGTTCTGCGTGCTTAGCTATGAATGATGATAAAATTCCTGAAGGTGAATATTGTGTTTCCACTTCAAACAGAAATTTTGAAGGTCGTCAAGGACAAGGAGCAAAAACAATTTTGGCAAGTCCGTTAACTGCTGCTGTCACAGCAATAGCCGGAAAAATTGTTAATATATCAGAAGAAATTAAAGAACCGGAATTGGTATAAATACTATGGGAAAATTTGTAACACTCACATCAACTGCTATTCCGTTATCAACTGAAAATATTGACACCGATCAGATTATTCCTGCACGTTTTTTAAAAGCTACTGACAAACAAGGTTTTGGTGATAATGTATTTAGAGACTGGCGTTTTAATAAAGATGGAAATATAAACAGCGATTTCGTATTGAATGATGCTCTCTTTAGCGGAAGTATACTAGTAGCTGGTAACAATTTTGGATGTGGATCAAGCCGTGAACATGCAGCTTGGGCATTATCAGATTATGGTTTTAAAGCGATTATCAGTAGTTTTTTTGCAGATATTTTTAAAGGTAATGCCTTAAATAACGGATTGCTTCCTATTCAGGTTTCTGAAGAATATTTAAAGAAATTATTGACCAAGACAACTGAAAATCCATCTATAGAATTGACAATAGACCTTGAACAACAAACATTAAAAACACCTGTAGGAGAAATTTCTTTTGAAATTGATTCCTATAAAAAAATGTGTCTGATAAATGGGTATGATGATATCGACTTTTTAATCAGCAAAAAAGAGAAAATAGAAGTTTTTGAAGCGGAAATTAACTATTAGAAAAAGTATTATTAATTAAATAGAATTAGAAAAACTGAATATTATAAACTTATTGTCTAGATCTAAACAAAAGAACACCATCCGACTTCGGTCATCGGTCTTCCAACCATTAACCCCTAGGTTTTGAAAAGTTCAAAAAGTTTATAATTGCTAAAAATAGAGTATTAAATAAAATACTATGAAATTAACAATTGCAGTATTATCAGGTGACGGTATTGGTCCTGAAGTAACAAAACAAGCTAAAAAAGTATTGGAAGCTATTGCGCATCAATTTGACCATACTTTTATTTTTAAAGAAGCATTAGTTGGTGCTATTGCCATCGATAAAACTGGCGAACCTTTACCTGAAAAAACATTAGATCTATGCTTAGATTCTAATGCCATTTTATTCGGCGCCATCGGTGACCCTAAATATGACAATGACCCTTCCGCTAAAGTAAGACCAGAACAAGGTTTATTACAACTTAGAAAATCATTAGGCTTATTTACCAATATTCGTCCGGTAAAAGCATATGATCAACTCATAGACAAGTCTCCTCTGAAAAAAGAGATTATTCAAGGTGTTGATTTTACTATTTATAGAGAACTTACGGGAGGCATTTATTTTGGTGAAAAGAAACTAAGTAAAGATGGTAAAACTGCTTCAGATCTATGTACTTATACCGAAGAAGAAATTGAACGCATAACACATTTGGCTTTTAAAGCAGCGCAAAACAGCAAAAAAAAATTGACCTTGGTAGACAAAGCAAATGTCTTAGAATCTTCGAGGTTATGGAGGAAAGTGGTTACCAACATTGGTAAAAAATACAGTGATGTTGCTTTAGACTTTTTATTTGTTGATAATGCTGCTATGCAAATTATTTTGAACCCAAAACAATTTGACGTTGTATTGACCGAAAATATGTTTGGCGATATTATTTCTGATGAAGCTAGCGTTATTGGTGGCTCTATAGGTTTACTAGCCTCAGCATCTACTGGAAAAAAATATGCAATGTTTGAACCCATCCACGGTTCTTATTCACAAGCTAAAGGAAAAGGTATTGCCAACCCTATAGCCTCTATTTTGTCTGCTGCCATGTTATTAGAGCATTTTGGGTTGTTTGAAGAAGCTGAATTGATTCATAAAGGTGTAGAAAAATCATTAGCTCTTAAAATTTCTACTCCAGATATAAATAATGAACATTTAAATATTACAACCGGTAAAGTAGGTGATTTTATTGCTGATTATATTCAATATCCTGAAGATAGCAATTTAAATTTTCACAATATTTACATAGGGCAGTCAACTATTATTTGAATTAATCTAGTTAATTGCTGAACCTGCCCTTTAGGCAGGTTTTTTTGGTTTAAACAAATAGTCTTTTAATCGAAGAATTCTCCGAGGCTTTGCCTTGAGGTTTCCACTTTACCTCTCTGAGCCTGTACCGAGCGAAGCCGAGGTCAATGCCATTAAGTTAAGAGGTATATAAACCCTTCCGTCTTTAATCCCGAGAAATCGGGATTAAAGCCACCTTCCCTTTTTGGGGAAGGAGTTTTCATTCTAAAACAAATTTACATGTTACTATTTTTTAAACCTATACGTTAACTCCCCTCCTCCCGATAGCTATCGGGATCAAGGAGGGGTGGATTTTTGCCTTAGCAAAAAGACGGGGTGGTTATTTTATTTTTGCTAACCTGTCTCTTAGTACATAAAAAATAATCTATTCTTGATTCAAAGTTATAGAGTTGTCTGAATATTTTGATTTCATGGGGCTGAAAACCTTAACTTAATGACATTGAAGCCGAGGTAGAGAGGTCGAACCGATTTAAGTGGTTTCGGGCAAGGTAAAATATAAAATTCTCTTATTTTACTGTAACAAATAGTACCATATCAACGTCTATTATAAGACTAGTTAAATTACATTCTACAAAACAATACTAAATGTTCGATCTCGATCGCTGGCAAGAAATATTCGACACCATTCGCAAAAACAAATTGCGCACGTTTCTTACCGGGTTATCTGTAGCATCAGGTATCTTTATTTTGGTTATTTTATTGGGCTTCGGACAAGGTTTTCAAAATGGTATTCAAAAAGAATTTGAA
Source organism: uncultured Flavobacteriaceae bacterium (assembly GCA_964463085.1). Lineage (GTDB taxonomy): Bacteria > Bacteroidota > Bacteroidia > Flavobacteriales > Flavobacteriaceae > Aureibaculum. Next base: position 7,081 of record CAYXAZ010000050.1, read on the forward strand.
AACGATGCCTCTAATAGCGTATGGGTATGGTCAAGTATTACTACTAAAGAGTTTAATGGATTAAATCCCGGTAGAAGAATACAATTACAAAATGAAAATTACGAATATTCAACTGAAGTCTTTTCAGATGAATTAGAATATAAGTCGAGAGTATTTAGAGTGCGTGGAGTCACTATAAATTACAAGAAAGAGTCAGGTACCTACGGCATAAGAGGCGTAAGTCCTGATTATCAGCAAATTGAAAATGAATATATGGTAACTGGTCGTTTTCTAAATCAGTTAGATATGGATCAATTACATAAAGTTACTGTCATTAGCAAAAAGATAAAACGCGAGTTAATGAAAGAAGTTGAAGATCCGTTAGGTGAATACCTTCAGTTATCGGGCATTAACTTTAAAATAGTCGGAGTTTATACAGATAATGGAGGGGAGCGTCAAGAAAATCGCATTTTTATCCCAACAACCACAGCACAAAGTGTTTTTAGCGGAAAGAATAAAGTTCATAATTTATCTTTTACCTTAGCACCCAAAGATAACTTTAACGAAGCCGTTTTAGCATCAAAAAAATTCACCACAGCTCTCAAACAGTATTTAAAAAAAACACATCAGGTTGCACCAGATGATACGAATGCAATTGGCGTTAACAGCTCATTAGAGCAAGCAAAACGGTATTACACCTTGACAGATAATATTTCCTTATTCTTTTGGTTTGTGGGCGTTTGTACCATCATTGCAGGTATAGTTGGCGTCAGTAATATTATGCTTATCATTGTTAAAGAACGCACCAAAGAAATCGGAATCAGAAAAGCATTAGGTGCAAAACCTTGGTCAATTATTGGAATGATCTTACACGAAGCAGTTTTTGTAACTGCAGTTGCCGGGTTTGCAGGTTTAATATTTAGTATGGGGTTATTGGAATTTTTTGGACCTATGGTAGAAGTAGATTATATCTCTAACCCGAGTGTGAATTTTTCTATAGCACTCTCTATGGTTTTCTTGTTAATATTAGCTGGTGCACTTGCAGGGTTTTTCCCAGCTCGTCGTGCAGTCAAAATTCAACCTATAGAAGCATTGAGAGATGAGTAAGAATAAGTTTGAGGTTTGAGGTTTGAGGTTTGAGGTTTGAGGTTTGAGGTTTGAGGTTTGAGGAAAATAAATAATAACCTTGTCAATAATCTGGATCAATAATAAAAGTTATAATTAGTTGAGAATTAAATATGTTTAGTAGAGATAGATGGTTAGAAATATTGGAAGTGCTTTCCAGTAACTGGTTTAGAACCTTGCTGACTGCCTTTGGTGTATTTTGGGGTATATTTATCCTCATCATTCTACTAGCTGCCGGTAAAGGATTCGAAAATGGCATCAATATGGAATTTGACGATGGTGCTACAAATACCGTTTTTATGTGGACACGTACTGCCACTAAAGCCTATCAAGGTATGCCAAAAGACAGACGTTTTAATTATAATACAGATGATGTAGAAGACATTCGACAACAGATTCCAAATTTAAGATTTATCTCTCCTAGAAATCAATTGAATGGATTTAATGGTTCTAACAATGTAGTAAGAGGACTTAATACAGGGGCTTATGACATTTATGGTGATTATCCTGAAATTATCAGACAAGAACCAATGGAGATTACTTCAGGAAGATTTATCAATTATAATGATATTAATGCTAAACGAAAAGTTGCTGTTATAGGTGTTGGTGTAAAAAATGGTTTGTATGATAAAGATGAGGATGCTATTGGAACATATATAAAAGTTCAAGGTGTAAATTTTATGGTTGTAGGCACTTATAAAAAAAGATCTACTGGTGGTAATAGTGAGGAAGATCAAAAACAAATATATGTTCCCTTTACTACTTTTTCACAAGCATTTAATATGGGAGACAAAGTAGGATGGATGGCTATTACAGCCATTGATGGTATTCCTATAACAACTATCAAAGAAAAAATCTTTGCTATTGTCAAAAAAAATCATAAAATTCACCCTAAAGACGAAAGAGCTGTTGGGCATTTTGATCTATACCAAGAATACAATAAAGTACAGGGTCTTTTTGTAGCAATAAAACTACTTGCCTATTTTGTAGGAATAATGGTATTGTTATCCGGTATTATTGGTGTAAGTAATATCATGCTTATTGTAGTAAAAGAACGTACCAAAGAAATAGGGATTAGAAGAGCATTGGGTGCTTCACCTTGGAATATTAGAAGTCAAGTACTTACTGAGTCTGTCTTTTTAACAATCATTTCTGGTATGGCAGGCATCGTTTTTTCATCGCTTTTAATCTATCTCATAAACCTTGCTCTTGATAGTATAGGACCCGTAGATATGTTTGCAAACCCTAGCGTTAATTTGGGTGTAGTATCTATTGCATTAACCATTTTAATTCTATCAGGATTGTTTGCAGGTTTTATTCCTGCGCAAAATGCGATAAAACTTAAACCTGTGGAAGCTTTAAGAACAGAATAATTAAATAAATAAGAAACACAAATGAAACGAGCATGTTAAAATCCCTCCCGAGCACTCGGGATCGGGATCACACTCAAAGAAATAGCCTGCCCCGTACTTGATACGGGGATTAATAGCGAACAGTCCCGAAGCCTCGGGATCCAATAAAAACAATAAATATAAACACATGAAAAAATCAGTAACCATTTTTATCCTAGCTTTTATTGTCATCACTTTTTCTGTAGCGATGTACTATTTATATTCAAAAAATGCTGAAGATCCTGTTGTTTATAAAACTGAAAGACCTTCAACAAAAACCATTGTTAAGAAAACGGTTGCTACAGGCAGTATTCTTCCGGTAGAAGAAGTATTTATCAAACCTAATATCTCAGGTGTTATTCAAGAAGTGTATGTTAAAGGAGGAGATATTATAAAAAAAGGTGATCTGATTGCTAAGATTAAAGTAATTCCCAATTTATCGTCACTAAATAATGCAAAAAACGGAATTCAAACCAATAAGATTGCTTTAGATGATCAAAAACGGAATTTTAATCGTCAACAATCATTATTTGATAAAGGTGTCATTTCAAAACAAGACCTAGAAAAGGCAGAAGTATCTTATCAACAAGCACAACAATCATATAATGCAGCTAATAGAAATTATGATATTGTACGAACCGGTTCAACCAGAGGCTTAGGTAATACTGCTAATACTTTAATTAGATCAACAATATCAGGAATGGTATTAGATATACCTGTTGAAGTAGGTAATCAGGTTATAGAAAGTAATAATTTTAATGAAGGTACAACGATAGCTTCATTGGCTGATGTCAATAAATTGATCTTTAAAGGAAAAGTTGATGAATCTGATGTTGGGAAGATTAAAGAAGGGCTCCCTTTAAAAATTACCGTTGGAGCGGTAGAGAATTCTACTTTTGATGCTATCCTTGATTATATTGCCCCTAAGGGAAAACTAGAAAATGGCGCCATTCAATTTGAGATAGAAGGTACTTTAAAAAAGCAAGATTCCACATTTATTAGAGTTGGTTTAAGTGCCAATGCCTCTATTATTTTAGCTAAGGTTGATAGTGTACTGTCTATTAAAGAAGCTTTGGTGCAATTCGACTCAAAAACAAAAGTGCCATTTGTAGAAATTAAAACAGGCGACAAACAATTTGAACGTAAAGACATTACATTAGGTGTAAGTGATGGTATCAATGTAGAAGTAAAAGAAGGTCTAACCAAAGAGGATGAAATTAAAATATGGAATAAGATTAAAGAAGATGAAGATAATTAACAATTTAATTACTTAAATTAAATGTTAGATGTTCACGTCTTTGCGAAGGAGGAACGACTGTGGCAATCTCTTTGATTCATGTAAAAACTTAATAAATTAATGCGTTGTGCATTTTGATGAAATTTCGTCAATTCGAGTGAATTTTTTGCCTATTTTGGCATAAAAATTAGTATCGAGAATAGAAATTTCTTATTAAGAACGGTTATCGATACAATCCGCCTCTGGCGAATCACTCGAACTGACATTGAGATAAACCTAAAAACTCAAAATGCACAACGGGTTAAATTAATATTGTCCAACTAAAGACATAAAACTCCCGAAGTCTCAGGACTAAAAGACTTAAGAGTCGAGACTTATTTTTAGATAATTGATAGTCAGTAGAGTACTAAATTAAAAAAAGGATATTGCTTTTAAAAATTTTAAATTATTAATGTCGAAAAGTAACCTATCAAAAAGAAAAGTCTCTTGAAACAGTTGATTTTATTAACATAAACATAGTTTTAGAAATTTTAGCTAGACAATAATGTTAATAAATAAGGTAAAATGATTTATTATTCTTCAGATTGCTGAAAAATTAATACATCATCTAGAATATATTAATCGACAAAAAATTTAATTTTCTTTAACCGCTACAATACGTATTCTTTTATAATCGGCAAACCATTTTCCATTTTTAAAACATTCTGATTGTACCTTTTCTTGAACTTCTTGTTTTACCTCTTCAATATGTTCTACGCTAACATTGTTAAAAAATGCCTTACCAAACATTGCTAACCAATCCTTTATTCCTGTGTTTTTATCAGCCAATTCAGTAGGTCTATTAAAATGTTGTGCCATTGTTACTCTAAACCCTACAGTTTCAAGTTCAGTTGTATATTCTCCTATAGAAGGAAAATACCATTGCTTTAATTCTGATTGCTCAAGGTAACCTCTATTTGCCAATGATTTTCTTAATTGACTGACAATAGTTTGGACATTTCCTTTACCACCAAATTCCAGTACAATTCTCCCTCCATCTTTAAGACTATCAAACATACATTGTATCGCTTCTTTATAATTTAACACCCAATGTAAAGTTGCATTTGAAAAAATAGCATCAAACTTTTTTGCAAAATTAAAATCGGCTGCATCAGCTACTTGAAAACCTATCTTATTAAATTTTGATTTAGCATCGGCTATCATTTCTATAGAGTTATCAATGCCTATAACTTCTCTTGCTAACTGGCTTATTTTATGAGTTAACTGCCCGGAACCACAACCTAAATCTAATATTATTTCATTCTTTTTGGGTTGTAATAAAGTAATTAGATCTTCCCCATAATCATATACAAATGAATGTTTGTCATTATATAATGTCGGATTCCAGTTAGTTTTTATTTGATTCATTACTTCTATTAATTATTTAATGATTATGAGCTTAATTAAAAAACACTTGTCATTCCTGCGCAGGCAGAAATCTATACAAAGTTAAGCTTGGATTCCTACCTGCGCAGGAATGACAACTAACCTATTTTTAGCATTAAAAACCATCCTTCCAATTTTTTTGTTCTTCGTTGGTTAAAAATGTCCAGGCAATAACTCTTGTAAATTTATTGCCTTGATGCATTGAGATGGTCTTAATTTCTGTAGCTTTTAATTTCTTTAAAAAGACTTTTATAGGTCTTATATTTTCTTTTTTAGAAACTAAAGTGCTAAACCAACAACATTGTTTTTTAAACAGAGAACTTTCATATATATAATTATGGATAAATGCTTTTTCGCCACCTTTATACCATAACTCGTTATGTTTTCCTCCAAAGTTTCTAAGAAACTTAGCCTCTTTTCCTAATCCTTTTAATTTACGTTTGGTAGCAGCTTTAGCATTTTCATTAGAATCATGAAATGGTGGATTGCAAATTGTAGCATCGAACCTATCAGTTGCTGATAAAATTCCTTTTAAGACATGTGATCTATCAGGTTGATGTCGCAAACTTATATCTTTAGCAAGTTTATTTTTTTCAATAATATACAGAGCATTCTCAATTGATTTTTTATCAATATCTGTCCCTACAAATTGCCAATTATACTCAGCATTTCCCAATAAAGGGTAAATACAAGTAGCGCCTGTACCAACATCTAAAATTCTTACATCCTTATCTATAGAAAATGATTTTAACAAGTCTGCTAAATGATGAATATAATCAACTCTACCCGGAATGGGCGGACATAAATTATCATCAGGAAAATTCCAATACGTAATTTTATAATGTAAAAACAATAAGGCAGTATTCAATGCTTTTACCGCCTTAGGATCAGAGAAATCTATGGTTGTTGTTTGATATTGATTTTCAAAAACAAATTCGCTTAAAAGCGGATATGCCTTGTATAATTTTGAAAAATCGTATCCTTCCTGATGCTTGTTCTTTGGATGGAATTTGGGTCTGGAAGGTTTCATAATCATTATTAATTATTGGTGAAAAACACCAATCAGTGATATAAATATTTATTCATACATTTATAAAAGTTTACGTTTATTAAGTTCTGTATCCCAAAAGCTCATTACTCTCGTAGCTAGCTCAATAACTTTAATTGATTTACCAAATTCAGATTCAAACTTTTCATCTAAATAAATAAGAATTGGGTCTTCAAAATACCCTTCTTCAGCATACCCATCTTCAACATATCTTTCTTTTTCAATTTCTACTACTGAATTGTGCCTTTTAGAGCCTGGAACAAAATGTTTTATTCCACTCACAATATGATTACATATTTTCATTATGGGTTCATTATTTAAATCACTCCTTTCTTCATGATGCTTCGCCTCAAAAATCCAATCAATCATATGATATGCCGTTACAAAAAAATTAAAAGCAAGATATGTATCATTATCATTTACTCTTAATTTCGAAAAATCAAAATTGAGTTTTTTCCAATAATCTGGAACACTTTTTATCTCTACGAATCCAATATTTGCTTTCATTCTATAATAGTTACTCAACTAAAGCATAAATATAACATTATTAACTACAATAAGTTATCGTAAAAATTACGTCTTTGCGAGACACGCCTAGTGTTGCAGCAATCTCTTTAAGATATGTAAAAACTTAATAAATTGGTAAAGTGATTTATTTATTTGGAATGGTGTTAGCTTCAAAGAGATTACCACGTCGTTCGTTCCTCACTCCTCGCAAAGACGACTATTTATCAGCTTGTTTCAGTCAGGGTTTCACTTTGAGTGAAACCCTGACTCTAATAAACTATAAAATATAATCAGTACTCATAAAGTTAGATTTACCTGAAACCAGTAAATCTTCTAAAATTGCATTGTTATATGGATTGTCTTTTGAAGCCACAAAAGTTCTAATAGAAAAAGAACGCAAAGCATCATGAACACTTAAGGTTGCAACTGCTGAATCTTTACGTCCGGTAAACGGGAATACATCGGGTCCACGTTGACAAGAACTGTTCAAATTCACCCTACAAACTAAATTTACAAGTGTATCAATTAATGGTGATAATGAATCTACACTTTTACCAAATAAACTCACTTGCTGTCCGTAATTAGAGTCAGCAATATGATCTAAAGGTTCATTGATATCTTTAAAAGAAATGATTGGAACTACAGGGCCAAATTGTTCCTCTTCATAAACTCTCATGTTTTTCTTTACCGGATATAATACTGCAGGAAAAATAAAATTCTCAGTGATTTCTCCTCCTTTTTTATTGATGACTTTTGCTCCTTTATCAAGTGCATCATCAATCAATTCCTGGATATACTCTATTTTATTTGGCTCAGGTAATGGTGTTAGTTTTACACCTTCATCCCAAGGATTTCCAAAAGGTAAAGTGTCAACTCTTTCTGCAAAACGTTTGATAAATTCATCCTTGACATCCTCATGAACATAAATCAGTTTTAAAGCCGTACAACGTTGTCCGTTAAACGATAATGATCCTGCAAGACATTCAGTAATAGTCAAGTCTAAATCTGCATCCGGTAAAATAATAGCAGGGTTTTTAGCTTCTAAGCCTAACACCAACCTCAATCTGTTTTTATTTGGATGTTCATCTTGCAATGCCACTGCAGATTTACTATTACCAATCAATGCCAACACATCTATCCTACCCGACTGCATAATTGGTGTAGCTACTTGACGACCTCTACCATAGATTATATTTACAACACCTTTTGGAAAGCTTTCTTGAAAGGCTTCTAATAGTGGTGATAATAATAATACTCCGTGTTTTGCCGGTTTAAAAATGGTAGTGTTCCCCATAATTAAGGCGGGAATCAACAAAGCAAAGGTTTCATTTAGCGGGTAGTTATAAGGTCCTAAACACAATACTACGCCTAAAGATCCACGACGAATATGCGCATAAATACCTCCTTCTTTAGAGAATTTGGCGCTATCTCTATCAATTTCTTTATATTCTTCAATAGTATCATATATATAGTCAATGGTTCTATCAAACTCTTTTTGAGAATCTGGTAATGATTTGCCAATTTCCCACATTAAGTATTTTACAACTTCCCCTCTTTTGGTTTTCATTATTGAGGTAAACTTCTCCATACATGCAATTCGATCAGCTACTTTCATGGTTGGCCAAAGCCCTTGTCCTTTATCATACGCATCACAAGCAGCCGTCAATGCTTCCTTAGCTGTTTCTTTTCCCATATACGGAATTGAACCCAACAATGTTGGTTTATAGTCATCTGTTGATGAAATTACTGAATGAACTTCGGTAGTTTTGCCTGTCCATGTTTTTAACTCTCCATTCAATAGATATGTTTTTTGATGGATAGGTTTTGTTATTTGGTATTGTGTAGGGATGTTCATTTAAGTAATTTTTGCTGTAAAAATAATATTTTTATTAATGGTTTAAGTAACAAATACTACATTTTAGTAATGTATTTCAAATCTTTTTTCTTTATTCATTTTTTTGCTTCTCCAACCTTTCGACTGAACTCAAGGTGACATAGCGGATCAAAAAAAGGAGTCTTCACCAAAGTAATTTTAATCTAAAAAAGAGGCAGATTATCTATCAAACCAAAAATTGAAACAGATCAGGTTTATTATTCAAATACTCTCCGAAAAAATTTTGCTCCTTCATTCTAGATATCAAAGGTTCAAAATCTTCAACGCTTTTTAATTCAACACCCACCACAGCCACATCAGTATTTCTATTTGCTTTTTTTGTGTACTGAAAATGTGTAATATCATCATCAGGACCTAAAATTTCTGCTACAAATTCTTTTAAAGCACCTACTCGTTGTGGAAAGCGAACAATAAAATAATGCTTTAAATTGGCATATAATAAGGCTCTTTCCTTTATTTCGGGAGTTCTAGTAATATCATTATTGCTACCACTTACAATACATATTACGGTTTTACCTTTAATTTCATCTTTTAAAAGATCTAATGCAGCGGTCGTTAAGGCTCCGGCTGGCTCTACAACGATGGCATCTTTATTATATAGTTCTAAAATAGTTTGACATACCTTACCTTCCGGAACGGTTATCATGTCAGCTAAGTTCTCTTTACAGATCTCAAATGTTTTATCACCTACCCTTTGCACCGCAGCTCCATCAACAAACTTTTCGATGCTATCTAATGTTACAACCTTCCCTTTCTCAATAGCCATTTTCATTGACGGTGCTCCTTCAGGTTCAGTACCAATAATTTTTGTTTCAGGTGACAACATTTTAAAGACTGAAGACAATCCTGATGCTAATCCACCCCCACCAACAGGAACAATTACATAATCTATTGGCTGTTTGGTTTGTTCTAAAATTTCTAAACCAATAGTAGCCTGACCTTCAATTACTTTTTCATCATCAAACGGATGCACAAATGTCTTACCTAGTTTATCACATTCTTGTTTGGCTGCTTTATAAGCATCATCAAACGTATCGCCAATTAGTATAATTTCAATAGTGTCACCACCAAACATTTGTACTTGTTCAATTTTTTGTTTTGGTGTAGGTGAAGGCATAAAAATTGTACCTTTTATTTTTAAATTACTACAAGCATAAGCTACACCTTGTGCATGATTACCCGCACTTGCACATACAATTCCTTTATTCTTTTCTGATTCTGAAAGGCTACTTATTTTGTTAAATGCACCTCTAATTTTATAGGATCGTACTTGTTGCAGATCTTCTCTTTTCAACAAAATAGTTGCATTATATTTGGTAGAATAGTTTGCATTTTTTATCAAAGGTGTTACCGAAGTAACTTCCTTTAGTACATGAGCCGCTTTTCTAACATCTTTTATGTTAGGATAATATGTTGTTGCAATTTCCATTCTTTTAAATATTTCTCGCAAAGACGCAAAAGGCGCTAAGGATTGTGTTTGTCATTGCAAGGACAAAGGACGTGGCTATTTTCTTTAATCAGAAAGATTGCTTTGTCGTTATCACTCCTCGCAATGACGTGTACTACACTATTTTTATCATAGCCGTCATAGAATCCCTTAGACTAGCTCCAATTTTTTCTACCGGATGTTGACGAATATTTTTATTTACTGCTATTAGTTCTTGATTATCTACTCCGTTATCTTTTCCATGTCCATACGTTTTTCCGATAACGTCGGTATCAATTCTTGACATAAAATCTGCTAACAATGGTTTACAAGCATGATCAAAAAGGTAACAACCATATTCAGCAGTATCAGAAATAATGCTATTCATTTCAAACAGCTTTTTTCTTGCAATGGTATTTGCAATCAATGGCGTTTCATGTAATGATTCATAATATGCAGATTCTTGTTTGATACCTGCTTCTGTCATTGTTTCAAAAGCTAATTCTACACCAGATTTTACAAAAGCAACCATTAACACAGCATTGTCAAAATATTCTTGTTCAGCAATAGCTGCTGAAGCTGCTGTTGTTTTTTCAAATGCAGTTTCTCCTGTATCTTCACGCCAAGACAATAAATTCTTATCATCATTAGCCCAGTCTTCCATCATGGTTTTTGAAAAATGACCACTCATAATATCATCCATATGTTTTTGGAATAGAGGTCTCATGATCTGTTTTAATTCCTCTGCTAAACGAAAAGCTTTTATTTTTGCAGGATTCGATAATCGATCCATCATATTTGTGACTCCACCGTGTTTTAAGGCTTCGGTAATGGTTTCCCAACCGTATTGGATCAATTTTGAAGCATAAGTCGGTTCAATTCCTTTAGCTACCATTTTATCAAATGAAAGGATAGAACCCGTTTGTAAAACACCACATAAAATTGTTTGCTCACCCATTAAGTCTGATTTCACCTCAGCTACAAATGAAGAGTGCAACACCCCTGCCCTATCACCACCGGTAGCAGCAGCATAGGCTTTTGCTTGTTCAAATCCATCGCCATTTGGGTTGTTTTCAGGATGCACAGCAATCAATGTTGGCACACCAAAACCTCTTTTATATTCTTCTCTCACTTCAGAACCCGGACATTTAGGCGCAATCATTATTACGGTAATATCTTTACGGATTTCCATACCTTCTTCTACAATATTAAATCCGTGAGAATATGATAGTGTCGCTCCTTTTTTCATCAAAGGCATTACTGCATTTACTACAGAAGTATGTTGTTTATCTGGCGTTAGATTTGAAACTAAATCAGCCGTTGGAACCATTTCTTTATAAGTACCAACTTTGAATCCGTTTTCAGTAGCATTCATATATGATGCTCTTTTTTCTGTAATGGCACCTTCTCTTAAAGCATAAGAAATGTCTAAGCCTGAATCACGCATATTTAAGCCTTGATTTAAGCCTTGTGCTCCACAACCAATAATTACAATTTTTTTGCCTTTAAGTTTTTTTACGCCTTCACCAAATGATGATGCATCCATAAAGTCACAAGTACCTAATTGTTCTAATTGTAAACGTAATGGAAGTGTGTTAAAATAATTTGTCATTTTTTTGTTCTTTATTCTTTTTAATTGATTTCTTGTAATAATTCTGAAATTGCCATTTTAGGTCTTGTAATTGCGATACGTCCTGAACGTACAAACTGCATCAATCCGTAAGGTTTTAATTTATCATATAATTTATCTATATCTTCTTTAGAGCCTGAAGCCTCAAGAACGAAAAAATGTTCTGTAATGGTTACTATATTAGCTCTTCTAAATTTTAACCTGCCTTGTATTTCTTCATCATATAGATGCTTCGTAGAAACCTTAAACAAAGCTGTTTCTTGATAGATTATCTCATCTTCTGTATGATAAAATGCTCTTATCACTTCAATTTGTTTTTCTAATTGACCGATAATTTTTCGAGCATTTGTTTCAGAAAGTTTAACAACAAATGTAAACCGATGTACATTTTCAATTTCTGATTTAGAAACCGTCATGCTTTCAATATTTATATGACGCTTTAAAAATATTGCTGATAAACGATTTAAAATACCTACATTATTTTCGGTATAAATCGATACTGTATATATTTGTTTTTCCTCCATAATTAACTTAATCTTACATCTGAAACACTTGCTCCTGTTGGTATCATAGGAAACACATTATCTTCCTGTTCAATTACAACTTCCAAAAAATAAGAATTTTCTGAAGCGACCATTGTTTTAATTGCATCGGCTAAATCTTCGCGTTTTGAAACCCGAGTTGCTTCAATACCATAGCCTTCAGCTATTTTTACAAAATCAGGATTTTTCATTACTGTAGAGGCATATCTTCTATCAAAGAATAGTTCTTGCCATTGACGTACCATTCCTAAAAAACTATTGTTTAAAACCACAATTTTAACAGCTACATCTGTTTGAAGTATGGTGCCTAATTCTTGAATGGTCATTTGATAACCACCATCACCAATAATAGCAATTACTTCCCTATCGGGCACACCCATTTTAGCACCGATAGCAGCAGGTAATGCAAAACCCATTGTACCTAAACCTCCTGAAGTTACATTACTTCTTGTCTTTATAAAATCGGCATAACGGCAAGCAAACATTTGGTGTTGACCAACATCTGAAACAATTACTGCATCTCCTTTGGTTTCTTTGTTAATTCCTGCCAATACTTCACCCATAGTTAATCCTTCTTTTGCAGGATTCAATTGATCATTGATCACCTTTTCAACCTCTATATCGTATAACTTTTGAAATTCTTGTAGCCATCCTTTATGGTTTCCTTTATTTACAAAAGGTAATATTTCTCTTAACGTCTCATTTACGTCACCTAAAACAGCTATGTCAGTTTTAACATTTTTATCAATTTCAGACGGATCAATTTCAAAATGAATCACTTTTGCTTGCTTAGCATAAGTTTCTAAATTACCCGTTACACGATCATCAAAGCGCATACCGATGGCAATCAACAAATCACATTCATTGGTTAATTTATTTGGTGCATAATGACCGTGCATACCCACCAAACCAACATTCAAACGATGTTTTGATTCTAAAGATGATAAGCCTAATAATGTAGATGCTGAAGGAATATCAGCCTTTTCAATAAATGTTTTGAACTCTTTTTCTGCCTGACCTAAAATAACACCCTGACCAAAAACAATAAATGGTTTTTTAGCGTTATTGATTAAATCAGCGGCCTCTTTTATCTTGTCAATATTAAATTCAGGAACCGCTTTATAGCTTCTTACCTTTTCACATTTTTTATAGGAAAAATCAACCTCACCAAATTGTGCATCTTTAGTAATATCAATTAAAACCGGTCCCGGACGTCCTGATCTTGCAATATAAAATGCTTTCGCCATTATTTCAGGAACCTCACTCGCTTTGGTAATTTGATAATTCCATTTTGTTACCGGTGTAGAAATACCAATAATATCTGTTTCTTGAAAAGCATCAGAACCTAACAAATGACTTGCTACCTGACCCGTTATACAAACCATTGGTGTAGAATCTATTTGCGCATCGGCAATGCCTGTTACTAAATTTGTAGCTCCCGGACCTGAAGTTGCCATAGCAACACCAACCTTACCCGTTACTCTGGCAAAACCTTGTGCTGCATGCGTAGCGCCTTGTTCATGACGTGTCAATACATGATGTAACTTGTCTTGATATTTATACAATTCATCATAAATTGGCATGATTGCTCCACCTGGATAGCCGTAAAGCAAGTCAACTCCTTCAGCCAATAAACATTTGATCACAGCTTCAGCGCCTGAAATTGATTCAGTTTTAACTGAACTTGGTTTTTTCCCGATAGCTATCGGGACTGTTTGTGTTTGTGTGTTCATAATCTCGTTTTCTTTTATAAGATTCCCGCCTTCGCGGGAACTAGAACTCATCAGTAACGCAACCTTGTGATGCCGATGAAACAGTTTTGGCATATTTATACAATACACCTCTTTTAAATTTTAATGCCGGTTGTTTCCATGCAGTTTTTCTTTCTTTCAATGCTGCATCAGATAGATTAACCGATATGGTATTTGTTTCTGCATTAATGGTAATCTCATCTCCATCTTTAAGTAATGCTATTGCACCTCCTTCTTGCGCCTCCGGTGTGATATGCCCTACTACAAAACCGTGCGTGCCACCAGAAAACCGCCCGTCAGTAATCAAAGCTATATCTTTACCTAAACCTGCGCCCATAATAGCTGCTGTAGGTTTTAACATTTCCGGCATTCCCGGGCCTCCTTTCGGACCTTCGTATCTGATGACTATTACATCTCCTTTTTCAACTTTTCCGTCACGAATACCATCATTTGCAGCAAATTCACCTTCAAAAATTTTGGCTTTTCCTATAAAGACCAACCCTTCTTTTCCTGTTATTTTTGCTACAGAACCGTTTGGAGCAAGATTACCGTATAACATTCGTAAATGTCCTGTAACTTTAATAGGATTTTCTAAGGGCTTGATGACTTCTTGATTTTCAGTCAACTCAGGTACATCTTCAAGATTCTCTGCCAATGTCTTTCCTGTAACGGTCAGACAATCTCCATGCAATAATCCCTTTTGTAATAGATATTTTAATACTGCCGGAATACCTCCTATTTCATGAACATCTTCCATTAAATATTGTCCACTAGGTTTTAAATCGGCTAAAAACGGAGTAGTATCACTAATTCTCTGAAAATCTGTCAAAGTAAATTTAATATCAGCAGCTCTTGCAATTGCCAAAATATGGAGTACTGCATTGGTCGAGCCACCTAAAATGGTAATCAATCTTACAGCGTTTTCCAATGATTTTTTAGTAACAATATCTAAGGGTTTAATATCTTTTTCTAAGAGTTGTCGTATGGCTTTACCTGCAAGAATACTCTCTGTCTCTTTTTCCCAACCTTGAGCCGGGTTAGAAGAATTGTATGGCAATGCCATTCCCATAGTTTCAATTGCTGATGCCATTGTATTTGCAGTGTACATGCCACCACAAGCTCCAGCACCATTACATGCTTTTTTAACTATATTTTTATAATCTATCTCTGGCATCGTTCCTGCAACTCTACTTCCCCAAGCTTCAAAAGCTGAAACAATATCTAACTTTTCACCCTTGTAAGAACCTGATGCAATCGTACCTCCATAAACCAAAATAGAAGGTCTATTCAAACGCAACATAGCTATTAAGGCTCCCGGCATATTTTTATCACAGCCTACTACGGTTATCAATCCGTCATAAGACATTGCTTGCACAACTGTCTCCATAGAATCAGCAATAATATCACGAGAAGGTAATGAGTAACGCATACCCGGTGTACCCATTGAAATACCATCACTAACACCAATGGTATTAAAGATCAAACCTACTAAATCAGTTTCTTGCGTTCCTTTTTTCACCAACTTAGCTAAATCATTTAAATGCATATTACACGGATTCCCTTCATAACCCGTACTTGCAATACCTACAAAAGCTTTTTTCAAATCTTCTTCTGTGAGTCCGAGTGCGTACAACATGGCTTGTGCAGCGGGTTGGGTTGAATCTTGTGTTACCGTTTTGCTATATTTATTTATCATTATCACTTTATATTATTATTCCAGTGTTTTGACTAGAAACTCTTCGATGTTCTCAGAGAGGTATTTTTCAACTTACGAAACTAATTTTTTACCTTGTTTTTATTAAAATTCTTTAGAGTTACTTATTAAATTCAAAATTTTAATTACAACATAACTATTTTAAGATCAGATTATTAATTGTATTTTATTATTACAGCCAACTCATAAAAAAACCTGTATCATAGTTGATACAGGTTTATTAATTGCAATAATTATCTGTATCAACTCGGTGGTGAGCTAATAATGACAATAATTATGATGTTATTATTTTTAAACATATTGAAAAAAAAGCTTTCCGTTTAAGGAAAGCTTTCATTTATAATTTAATAAAATAACATTCCCTAGTCCTGTGATCTTCTAATCACGACAGCAATAATAGAAATGATATTTTGTATACTTTTATTCATTGTTATGACTACAAATATTTAAAAAACTTTTCAAATAAACAAATCTTCAGCCTTAATTTTAATTTTTTGTAGCTTTATACCAAATACATATTAAAATGAAGAAATATATCTTTATACTATTATTTACTCTTCTTGTTTCTTGCGGAAGTTATAACTCAATCAATAGTTTTTACAACCTCCATAAAAATGATGCTAATGTAACTGCTTTTAGAGTACCTCACTTTATGTTTAGTTTGTTAAGAGGTTCGTCTGACGAAATGAATAGTTTTATGAATAATGTTTCTGATATTCGATTTATTCAGTTGAGTCCGAAAACTGATATAGAAAGAACAGCAATAAGTAATCAAATAAACGGATTGGTTTCTAATAAATTTGTAGAAGTTTTTAGAAAAAATGAAGATAAAAAAAGAACACTTATTAGTGTTAGAGAGAATCGTGATGTAGTCAAAGAAATAATTATTTATAAGAATAGCGAAAAGAATAATTCAATTTTTTACTTTAAAGGAAACTTTGACCCAAATAGAGTTCGGAAATACGTAAAAGAAAATAAATTTGATAACCTTTCAAATACGGTTTTACAGCAGTTTAATTTTAAACCTGATGTGTCACCTGAGAAATAAAAGATAATAGATGAAAAGATTAAAATATTTATTGGTTTTTATATTACCTATTGCAGCTTACATTTCCTTTACATCAAAAGGTATTTTAACTTATTTACCTGTATTAATAGCTTTTGTTTTGATACCTATTCTAGAATTATTTTTTAAAGTTGACAGTAAAAATTTTGACAAAGAAACGGCTAAATTAGAAAAGGAAAACAGTCTCTATAGTTGGATATTATATGTACCTGTACAATTGGGAATGCTTATTTTCTTTTTTTATGCAATACAAGACCCATTAACAACTACTGAGTATATTGGAAGAATTTCATCTATGGGTGTATTATGTGGTATTTTAGGAATCAATGTAGGACATGAATTAGGGCATCGATCAGATAAAATCAAACAATTTTTAGGAGAATTGATGTTACTTTCTTCATTGAACACTCATTTTTTACCTTATCATAATGGAGGGCATCATTTTAATGTAGCCACTCCTAATGACGCTGCTACTGCAAGAAAAAATGAACCTCTTTATGTTTTTTGGATTCGCTCACATTTTTCAAGTTATATTCAAGCCTGGCAATTAGAAAATAAACGGTTGCGTAGTGAGCATAAAAATGGTTTCTCTTTACAAAACAGAATGGTAGTTTATTCTATTGCTACTATTATATTATTATCTGTAATTTATTACTTTTTTGGATGGTTTGTGTTATTGAGTTTTATATTGGTTGCAGTATTTGGAATTCTACAACTTGAAACCGTTAATTATATTGAACATTATGGTTTAGTCCGTCAAAAAAACGAACATGGGCGCTATGAAAAAGTAAGGCATCATCATTCATGGAATTCTGACCATATTATCAGTAAATTATTACTATTCAATTTATCTAGACATTCTGATCATCATTATAATGGCAGTAAGCCTTATCAGGTTTTAAAATCATTACCTGAAAGCCCACAAATGCCAACTGGTTATCCTGGCATGATGGTCCTCTCAATGATACCTCCTTTATGGTTCAACTATATGAATGCAAGAATTACCAAGTTTCAACTAGAAACTAAAGTAGTACAGACCTAAATTCAATGGGTCTAATTGCTAATATGGTTTCTTTCATAAGCATAAAAAACAATTAACAAATCCCCAAAATAAAAAAATTCTTGAAACCGACTGTCCCCGAGGCAGAGCCATAGGGGTATTTCACCGGTTTCATTTTGGTCTTAGGACCAAAAACCGTCCCGAACGGTCGGGATTGTATT
>CAYXAZ010000051.1:0-24658 GCA_964463085.1 uncultured Flavobacteriaceae bacterium
AATTGGCAGCAACTAACTTTTTGTCAGGATAAAGAGAACGAATAACCCATGAATGTGTTTCAGCTTTATCTATCATCAGGATATCTTCTGCATCAATTCCAGCAATTCTTGCTTCTGAAGTTAATGAAATGCCAGCTGGCCCTGCTCCTACAATCAATAATTTCAGCTCTTTCATTTGATAATTGTTTTAGCTTCTCACATTCTGGATTTTAAACTTCTTTTATAGGTAAGAAAACCCTCTAATTATAAAACAATTAACTTTAATGATTTACTTAAATAGTAGTATTCAAAATAGCTTTAAACTATATTTTATAGCTAATAAATTATGAAATAGTTTTAACCCTCTTTTTTCTCCAAAAAGCCAAACAACTTATAATTATTATACAAACAACAACTATATACACCCAATTCGGTATTGGTACAGGATCACCTGTGGCATACGAATGTAAACCAGACAGATAATAATTTACACCATAATAGGTCATAATAACTGTCGCCAAGCCAAATATTGTAGCCACATTATATGAAAATAAGCCAAATAGCTTCGGAATAATTCGCATGTGGAGTATAAATGCGTACACAAGTATGGTAACCAATGCCCATGTTTCCTTAGCATCCCATCCCCAATATCTTCCCCATGATTCATTGGCCCAAACGCCTCCTAAATAAGTACCAATACTCATCATAAATAAACCGCCAATCAATGTCAATTCACTTATATATGACATTTCTGTAATGATTCTTTTTACCCTACCCTTATTGTCTTCATTTATAAAAATCATCAATATTAAATTAATTAATCCTATAATAGCACCTAGCATCAAAAAGCCATAACTCCCTGCTTCTAACGATACATGAATTGTTAACCAATACGATTTTAAAACAGGCACCAATGGTGTAATCTCAGGATCGAGAAAACTCAGCATAGAAACTAAAAGAATGGTAGATGCCAATACCATTGTTGCTGCTAAACCTCCAAATGATCTTCTGGTGAATAATATCCCTGCCAATGTTGATGTCCAGGCAATATAGATCATAGATTCATAGCCATTACTCCAAGGTGCTCTTCCTGAGACATACCATCTTAAACCAAGTCCGAGTGTATGTAACGCAAAACCTATAACAACTAATGCAAACAATATTTTATAAACTTTTTTTAAATTTATGTTTGGTTTAAAAACCGATAAAAACAGAAAGAATAAAAATGCCAAGCCGAGTAAAATATAAAACCCTGCCAAGCGACTGAAAATATTTAACTTATTGAGAAATATCTCTGCATTAATTTTGGAAGATGAGGGCATTACTGCACCTCCATTTTTGATCTGATACTCTTTGAGTTCATCTAAAAGGTTATCAGCATCTGTATAATTATTAGTTTCAATAGCCTTTTTAAGAGCAGTACCATAGGCATTAAAAAATTTAGAAGCTACATGACTTTCATGACCATCATTACCATGGTTGTGCCTTGAAATCCATGTGTTATTAGCATCATTAGCTATGGGTATTATTTTTAATAAATTCCCTGAAAAAACCATACTTAGTATGTTTAATCTTTCATCAATTTTTAGTAATTCTTTTTCGTAAACATCTCTATCTTTTGGATTTAAATTATAGACTCTTCGTACTTCATCTTTTAGTTTATAATCTCCTTTTTCAGTAAAAAAATCTTTATAAGATGCATAGTTATCAGTAACTCCTAATTTTTTAAGAACGTCTTTATGTTTACCCAGTTTTATGATCTCAACACCGTACCATTCCTTACTGTTTGCAAACATGCCCAACATAATCTGGTCGGCATTTAAACCATTTAAGTTTTCTTTACGAGCCAATTTTCGCATTATCTCTCTTGATAAGGTGTGAATAGGTTTCATTCTTCCTTTATGATCTTGAACTGCCAGCTTGCTAAATTTAATTGCATGTTCCTTATTAATCGCATGACCTAAATATGTATGCTCATGATCATCAGATTGAGCAAATGCGTCAAAAGATGAAAATGAGATCAATGCAATAAGTATAAAAGTGCCACTTTTTGCTCTTATTTTTTTTAGTTTTTGAATGACTTGATAAAATCTTGTTTTTTTACTAAATAAGGTAAGTAACATCCCTATTGTTAGTAGAGCATAGCCTATATAAGAAATTAAGGTTCCCCAATAATCATTATTTACACTTAGATAAGTGCCTTTTTCATCTTTATCAAATGATGATTGAAAAAAACGATACCCGTTATGATCTAAAATATTATTCATGAAAATACGGTAGTTCTTTTTTACATTTTTTCTACCGTCAATCAATTGAACCTCACTTGCATAAGAAGATGCACTATTTGTGCCCGGGTATTTATCAAGAATGAATTTTTTTAGTTTTATTGAAAAGGGTAAGGTTATATCTTTTGCGCCATAAGCAACTGATACATTCAGTTTATCAAAATTAAGTGTTTGTGGTCTTCCGGATACTCCTCTTTGTCCGTAAACATAGGTTTGTTTTGTTTTTCCATTTACAGCTATGTCTATTAAAAGAGCCGTTAAACTTTGACTTTCTACTTTAGCCTTTTCCGATTCAATTTTTATGGTTGCGCTTTTATTAAAATCAGCAATAACAAAATTATTAATCCCATCAGAATACAACGATCGTAATTTTAATGGTTTGTAATTATCAGAAGGATAGATAGTATCTCTATGCTGTGTCGCCATTGTCATTTGAGTAAGAACCTTGTTACTTTTAAATGATAATGAGTCGTTTTTATATTGAATATTTATTGCTTCTGGAATTTGATTCTCTTTAAAATTATAGATTATATTTCGAATCCTTTTTGTTTGTCCTTTACTAAGAAAGTATTCTTCTCTACCATTGATTCCGGCAACAACTATTTGTAAAGTTGGTTTGCCTTCCTGACTCTCGCTTAAAATTTGTTTTGGATTTGGTATAAACTTCGTTACTTTAACATCAATTAAATCGTTTTCAATTAAGAAAGGTTTGTGCCAATTATTATTTCCCAATGATGCAAAAAGGACTTCCTCATTGAAGCTATAGGTTTTTCCACTTTTAGATACATTGAATTTTAAAAAAGTATTAGATGATAGAAAACTGTTAGAAGTATTATTCTCTCGAATATGCATAATGCCTTCAAATCCAAAATACCGCGTTATACCGGCACCAATTAAAATGATTACTATTGACGCATGAAAAAGTAACACTGCCCATTTTTTTTGTTGAACCATTCTAAACTTAAAAATATTCACTATTATGGTAATAGAAAATAGAAATAGTAACAATTCAAACCACCAAGATTTAAAGATTACTTTTTGAGCTGAGCTTGTACCAAAATCATTTTCTACAAATGTTGCTACGGCAATTGATATAGCAAATAATAATATATAAATGCCTGCAGCTCGAGTATTAAATAAAGGCCTTAAAAATTTATTGAAAACCGCTAAATATTTTTTCATAAATGGTGAAGTATATCTATTCAAAGTTAAATCAATTTTTTAAAATTAATTAAAATTTATTGTTTAGCCATCAACTAATGTATTGATATCCTGAAAGTTAAAAACTGCCTCAATACTTTTCAGTATTGAAACAGTTTTATAATTAATCAGCAGAAACTTACTATATGTTAACCAACCCTTTTTTTAACTAAACCTTATAATAATTTTTCTTTTAGCGACTAATTCAAATTTATATGATTTAATTACATGTACTTTCAAATTCTAATTCATCTTCCCCTAATTTTAATTCTATTTCGCTTTCTCCATCCTCTTTCTCAATTTCATGCAATTCCCAATTAGCATTGAAGTCAGGTAAACTAGGTATATTAATAACAATAATGATATTTTCTCCACTTCCTG
Source organism: uncultured Flavobacteriaceae bacterium (assembly GCA_964463085.1). Taxonomy (GTDB): domain Bacteria; phylum Bacteroidota; class Bacteroidia; order Flavobacteriales; family Flavobacteriaceae; genus Aureibaculum. Next base: position 3,846 of record CAYXAZ010000051.1, read on the forward strand.
AGCTACTCCAGGTTCCTGAAAAATTATTACTACTTTCTTGTACGGTTAATGTACCATCACTTGAAAAATTAAAAGTATAACCTATATAATTATCTTCAAGATCATTACCATTTAATTCTAATTCATCTACAACCCAATCGCTACATGTTGTTAGTATGTCTAACACTTGTTGTTGAGTACAATTTAAACAATCATCATCATCAAAATCATTATCGTCATCTTCTTCTCTTAAAAAGTTTCCATTTTCGTCGAAATATAATTCTAAACCATTACTTAAAGTAACCTCGTACTCACCATTACTTTCTAATTCGGCATCAATAATAGTTTCATTAGGGTAGTTGGTCATAATATAATCTAAGATTATTTGAGGTAGAGAAGCAGGATCAATATTTTCTTCTCCGTTTTCGTCTTCAGCACTTATGAAATTACCCTCTGAATCAAAATATAATTCTATACCATTGTTGAGAGTTACTTCGAAATATCCATTATCTTCAATTTCAGCTTGAATAATGGTTTCATCCGGGTAGTTAGTAGTAATATAATCTAGTACTAATTGTGGTAAATCAGAAGGGTTTATATTTGAGTAATCATCTTCATTGTCATCGTTAGCTTCATCCATATCATTATGATCAACGCCAATTCCCAAAAAATTTCCATTCTCATCAAAAACCAATGTCAAGTCATTACTTAACTCGACCTCATAATTATTGTTATTTTCAATTTCAGCTTCCTCTATTGTTTCACCAGGATAATTAGTAGTAATAAAATCTAAAATAATTTGAGGTAAGTTTGCAGGGTTTATATATGAATCTCCATAATCATCATGTTCATCGTCATCAATCCCTAAAAATTCACCATTAGAATTGAATATTAATTCTAAATTATTTTCTAGTGTTACCTCATAATTACCATTACTTTCCACTTCCGCTTTTTGAACCATTATATTTGGGTAATTTGAAGTAATATAATCTAATATAGGCTGTGGTAATGAAGCCGTACTTATAACGTCATCTGATTTTGTTATTTCCTTACTTCTCTGCAATGTTTCAGTCGTAATAAATCCTTCTTCTGAGCAAGAAACCATAAACATACAGGTTATCGTTGCAAGTATAATATATTTAGTTATTTTCATAATATTGTTGATTTAGTTATTAATAGTTTGATAGTTAAAACATCCCTTTTAAAACATAACAATTGAATCTTTGGAAATACTTAAAATATTTCTTTATAAAAAATATTTTCCGCAACTACTGTATAATTAAATGTAGTGCCTAATTACAATTCTTAATAAGTTTAAGTTCATCGGTTTCTCCTATTCTTAGATCTACCTTGTCTTTTCCGTCATCTTCCTTTTCAATTTTATGCAACCTCCAATTATTATTAAATTCTGTTAAACTATCCATTGTTAAATTTAGTCTTAGTCCACTATCTGTCGACACGCTCCAAGTACCACTAGAAGAATTACTATTTAATTCTGCTATAACAGTTCCATTTGAATTAAACGTAAAGACATAATTTTTAAAATCTTCTAAATCTTGCTCATTAATTTCAAGTTCATCAACTTTCCAAGGGCATGAAACTAATAAATCAGAAAATTCCTGTTCAGTAACATTGGTATTGTCATCATCATCAAAATCATTATCATCATCTTCATCACAGTCATCTTTAGCATTCTCTATTTCAGTTTCTAACTGCTCTAAGCTATTGATAGTAATTTCCGTTCCGTCAAAAAGAATTACTACAATTGGAAAATCTATAGTTGCTGTGATGTTCTCATCTAAATCTTCAATAAAATCATGCATTTCTTCATCATTATTTATAACAATATCGATGAATTGTTCTGTAACAATATTAAAAGTCGTTACGTTAATCGGGTATTGAAAATCTAAGCATTCTATATCATCATCAATGCCATCATTACAATCGTCATCAATATAACTTTCTAGTTCCTCTTCGTTATTTATACTAATTTCAGTAAAATCACTTAGTACAATAGTAACAGGAAAATTAATTTCTATAGTATCTTCATCATTTTCATCATCATCAAAAATACTTTCTATAACTTCATAATCTTCTTCTGTTTCAACCAAAATTTCTATGCCATTAACAATCACTGTTACCGGTAATGTAATGTTAAAACAGCTGGCATTGTCAATAATATTATCGATAGAACCATCATTTAAAGAAGTTTTATGTATTAAAACGGCTAAGGTTGAATTTGCATTTAAAGTCGGTTTATCTGAATCTGATATATTTATTTCTTCTTCTTTTGCACAAGAAGAAATCAATATAATAGCACAAAATATGTATGTTATTATTTTTTTCATTGGGTGATTATAAAAATTAGTAACTATCTCTTTTATATATAAACAATTAATATGTACTATTTACTTAAAATAAAATTATTATTAAATAAAATTTATAATTCAATCAAATTAAAATGTGTTAGTTCTATATATCTTAATTAATAATTACTTTCAAAAATTCTTTTAACTTTGGTGTTTATTTTATTTAAATTAATCTTTTAATGCCTGATAAAAAACTTGAAAATGTCTGCAAAGAAAATGTCTTTTCTGATATTTATAAGAAATATTCTAATGATCTATATGCCTACTTATATTTTAAATTTGGCAACCAAATAGAGATCAATGATAAAGTACAGGAAGCATTTATAAAATTATGGGATAATTGTAAAAAAGTACCTCCGAGTAAAGCCAGAGCATTTCTATTTAAAATCTCAAAAAATATGGTTTTGAATGAAATTAAGCATCAAAATGTGGTTTTAAAATATCAACAAATAAAGTCAAAAAACTATACCAATGAAAGTCCTGAGTTCTTAATGGAGGAAGAAGAGTTTTTACAAAAATATCAACATGCTTTAAGTAAATTAACCGAAGAACAACGTACAGCTTTTTTATTGAATAAAGTAAAAGGAAAAAGACCAAAAGAAATTGCCGAAATGTTTGGTGTTACAAGAAGAGTTATAGAAAACAGAATTTTTGTAGCCTATAAAAAATTGAGAAAAGAAATTAAAGAATTTAAATTATAAGTAAATATATATATACAGTTGTTATATTTATAAACCCCGCTTACTATGAAGAAAGATCACTTATTAAAAAAATGGTTGCTTGATGAGCTAACAGATGCTGAATTGGAAGATTTTAAAAGATCTGAAGATTATGAGCTGAACGTTAAAATGATCGAGAAGGTCAAGCATTTTGATGTGCCTAATGATTCATCTGTAAAAAGCTATGATGATTTTAGAGCAGATCTAAAAGATAAAAATACGCCTGTTATTCAATTGAACACTTATAAAATGCTGTTTAGAATTGCCGGATTATTTATAATTGGTGTAAGTGTTTATTTCCTATTCTTTTTTAATAACTTAACTACTGTGCAAACATTGGCTAGTCAAAATATCACTTTTGAGTTACCTGATGCATCTTCAGTTATATTAAATGCTGATTCTAAAGCCAAATACAGCAAAAAGAAATGGACAGACAAGAGGCAAATATCTTTAGACGGGGAAGCGTTTTTTAAAGTAGCTAAAGGTTCACGATTTGATGTAGTGACATCAGGCGGTATTGTTAGTGTTGTTGGAACTCAATTCAATGTAAAAAACAGGGATCATTATTTTGAGGTAAAATGTTTTGAAGGCATTGTTAATGTTAGCAGTAATGGAAAATTACAGCAACTAACTAAAGGAAATACCTATAGAATTTTAAATGGTGTTATTATGCAAGATTCTATCAATAATGAACAACCAAAATGGATAGATAATATTAGTAGCTTTAAAGGTGTACCTTTATCTCAGGTATTAGGTGAATTTGAAAGGCAATATGGAATTGAAATTGAAGCGATAAAAGTTGATACTGAACGAATATTTACCGGTAGTTTTGTAAATAATAATCTTGAACAAGCACTAGCATCTATAACCATCCCATTTAATTTAACCTATAAAAAAGATAATTCTAATAAAATCACATTATACAAGAACCAGCAATAAGTATAGAAATATACTCTTTTTTATATTTTTTATTTTCTCTTCTATTTTATATTCTCAAATAGACAAAGAAAAAAAACCTTTATCAGATCTATTGATTCTTTTAAAGGAAAAATATAATCATGACTTTACCTACGCGCATGATGTAATTAAGGATATTTATATCAAAGTTCCATCCGCTAATTTGACTTTTAAAGAGATTATAAATTATCTTGAAAAAGAAACCGGTTTGATCTTTCAGTTTTTAGAAAATAATATCATCACCATAAATAGTAAAGATGCTTCTCTTTTTATTTGTGGATATATTATTGACAATGAAACTAAAACCCCAATAGAATCAGCAATAATTATTGGAAAAAACAATAATACTACTAGCGATAATTTTGGATATTTCAAACTAAAAGTAAATCAAGAAAATGAAAATATTATCATTCGTCATTTAGGCTATCAGCCTATATCAAAATCATTAAATTCTTTTGAACAAGACAATTGTATAAATATCTATTTAACACCTCGAATAGAAGCCTTATCAGAAATATTAATTACTAATTATATTACAAAAGGTATTGATAAACTTGCTGACGGAACGTTGACTATTAATTTTTCAGATTTTGGAATATTACCGGGATTGATAGAAACTGATGTATTACAAACTGTACAGGCTTTACCGGGAGTTCAAAGTGCCAATGAAACTGTTTCAGGTATTAATATAAGAGGAGGAACTCACGATCAAAACCTACTATTATGGGATGGTATTAAAATGTACCAATCCGGGCATTTTTTCGGATTGATCTCAATTTTCAATCCTTTCTTAACTACAAATACACGGGTAATTAAAAACGGTACATCTGTTGATTTTACCGATGGTGTTTCCGGTACTATAGCTATGAAAACTGATACTGAGATAAATAATACATTTACAGGAAGTATTGGTTCTAATTCTATCAATGTTGATGGTTTTGTAGATGTTCCTTTGGGGGAAAAATCATCATTTCAATTAACTGCCAGAAAAGCAATAAGCAATCTCGTTGAAACTCCAACTTACACTCAGTACTATCAACGAATATTACAAGACACCGAAGTTTTAAACAACACATCTGAAGTACCCAATTCTGATATTAAATTCGATTTTTATGATACCAGCTTAAGGTGGCTTTACAATATAACAGATAAAGATCAATTACGTATCAATTTTTTAAATGTAAATAACGAATTGGTTTTTAATGAGAGCGCAAAAATTGATCTAATTGAAACCTCTAAAGAAAGTAGTTTGATACAAGCTAGCCTTGTTGGAAATATTTTTTATAAAAGAAAATGGAATCCTAAATTTACAACTACACTAGATATTTACGAAACCTATTATGAACTGGAATCTATCAATGCTGATATCTTAAAACAACGGCGTTTGAAACAAGAAAATGAAGTCTCTGAAACTTCTGTAAAGTTAAAAACTTCATATAAATACAACAATCAATTATCATTTTTGAATGGATATCATTTTACTGAAACAATCGTATCGAATATAACCGACGTTGACAATCCTTTAGTATTTCAATTGAGCAAAGAAGTGATTAGAGAACATGCTGGTTTTTCTCAAATTTATTACCTCTCAAACTCTAAAAAAACGAATATAAAAGCAGGACTAAGATATAACTATATTGAAAAATTTAAGAAACATATCATAGAACCCAGATTTAGTTTAAATCAAAAAATATTTGATTCTTTTAACTTAGAGATTTTAGGAGAGTTTAAACATCAAAACACCTCACAGATCATCAATTTTCAAAATGACTTCTTAGGCATTGAAAAGCGCAGGTGGCGTTTGTCTAATAATAAAGATATTCCAATAATAATGAGTAAACAAGTATCTATAGGGCTCAATTATAGCAATAAAGGATGGTTGATAAGTACTGATGGGTATTTTAAAGAAGTTGATGGCATAACCTCTTTGAGTCAGGGGTTTTTAAATCAGTATATTTTTGAAAATACAAATGGCAGTTATAACGTTAAAGGAATTGATTTTTTGGTCAATAAAAGATTCAAAAAATTAAGTACATGGTTAAGTTATACCTATGCTGATAATGAATATACTTTTAATGATTTTCTAGAAATAAATTTTCCTAATAATATTGATATCAGACATGCTGTGACCTTTGGTTCGTCATTTACTACTAACGATTTTAAAGTTTCAGCCGGGTTTAGTTATCATTCCGGCAAACCTACAACACTACCGGTCATTGGCAATGAAATAGTTGATGGGCAAATAAACTATCAAGATGCAAATAGCAGTAGATTAAAAGATTATTTAAGAATTGATGCTTCTGCAACCTATAAATTTAATATTACTGCTAACATTAAGGCACAAACAGGAATTTCTATTTGGAATGGACTCGATCAAGAAAATATTATTAATAATTATTATACTATGGAGAATAATAATGCAACAAAAGAAAATTCTAATGAGGCATTAGGTTTTACGCCTAATATAAGTTTTAGAGTGGTGTTTTAGTAATAATCGAAATCAGGTTATTACAAAATATCTTTAGGAATGATTTTTCTAGTCCACGTTTTGATTCGTTTTATAGCACCCACTTTAGAATCTGGGTTTGATTGCAAGGTAGTTTCCCATGAATTCTCTGGCTGAAACTCTTCTTCCATTCCTTTTAAAACTTCTCGTGCAATTTTTTTTGAATGGATAATGGTAACACATTCTGTATTTAAATTTGCACTTCTAGGGTCTAAATTAAATGTCCCAATAACGGCTATTTCACCATCTACAACCATAGATTTAGCGTGCAAACCAAAAATGGGTTTATAAGCTAATGTTTTTTGCAAATCTGCTGTCATTATTTTAATTCGCTCAGCAGCGTCTGGTCTAAATTCATAGATTTTAACTCCCGTTTTTAATAACTTTTCTCTATCTTTTTGATACCCACTAAATGCTTCCATATTATCGGTTGAGGCAAGACTATTTGTCAATATTCTAACAGTAACACCACGATTTACAGCCTCTCGAAAAAGATCTCTACTCAATTCAGAAGTTACTAAATAAGGTGATTGGATGTCTAATGTATGCTTTGCACTTTTTACCAAATTGATTAGCGCAGTTGTTGATTTGCCCCCACCTGCCAGTCCGCTTTTCCCATCATTTTTACCCGGAATATCTGATATAAAAAAAACGTCTTCTACCCAAATTAATCCTCCTGATTTTTTTATCGACGCAAAAACAGCCGGCAAGTTTTCTATTTTAGTTCGTACTTGAGGCCAGAAATTGTCAGGATCACAAGCATATTCATGTAAAGCATCAAATCGATCTTTACGGTTTATATTTTCAGGTAAGTCATCAATAAGTTCAGTAACAGGAATACTAAAGGCAGTATTCCAAAAAGCATTAAAAGAAGTGTTTATGCTCTGTGTAACTTTTCCCAATAAGAGTACATCTCTATCTCTAAAATTGTATTCGTGATCGTAATCAAAATATTCATCTGCAATATTTCTTCCACCTGTAATCACAACTTTTTGATCTACGATAAAGGTTTTATTATGCATTCGCTGATTAGCGCCTCTAAAATCAATTACAAATTTTGAGGCTTTACTTATTAAATTCTTTCCTAAATTAACTCCGGGATTATATATTTTAATCGAAATATTTGGGTGCGAATCTAATATTAATACATCATCCTCATCTGCATCTACCATAATATCATCTACCAAAATTCTAATTTTTACACCACGGTCTGCTGCTCGTACCAGATAATCGCAAGCAATCAAACCGACATTATCTGTAGAAAAAATAAAATACTGAATATCTATTGTTTTTTCGGCATATTCGCTAAGCCATGCCCGTGTAACCATGGCATTACCACCATTTTCCAACACAAAAACTCCTGTTTTTGTTTGCATTATATCTGAAATATCTTCTAGTTCTTTTGAAAGGCTTATCGTATCATTTCGATGAATATTTGCGCAAAAATCATGTTCTTGTGCTATTGTTTTGTCATTTTTATGATGACAAGAAACAAATAAGATACTAAGGATGATAAAATATTTTTTCAAGAGACTAATTTTTCTTTGGAGCTAAATACTAAACTCAAATATATCAATTTTAGAGCAAGTTAATCAATTCTAAAACTATTTAAACATTTGGCTAAAATTAATAACCCTCCTTCTCCGCCAGAGGCGGATACGGAGGGCGTAGGTGGTGACGGAGGGACTATCCATATATTTATAATATGCTAATAATTAGTTATTTACAACCACCTCTAAATTAGTACTCACCGAATTGCTCACTTTTTTTGAAAATTATATTGTTTAATCTTGTTTCTGTAGAAATAATAATAAAGTAAAAATTACTTTTTCATAGTTTACCGACCTACTTTAATCAAAATTTAAAGCACTAAAATGCAATTATTTTAGTATTTGAAATGCTCTACAAAATAAATAATAATACTATTTATCAATTAGAAATACTCTACAATAAAAAATATTTATATATTTGCACCCAAATAATGATAAAGGTTAGTATATTTTATGATTCAAAAGCTTGGAAATATAGCAAATTTACAGTTCGGTTCTTATAACAAACCTCAAAAAGAAGGTGCTGTTAAATATTTGCACGCAAGCCATTTTGATTCTTTCTACAAACCAACAAAATTTAAAGAAAGCTATATTGAATTAGAAGGTAAGCATAATAAATCCCTTCTTAAACCCAATGATGTTATTTTAGCAGGAAAAGGACATCGTACATTTGCTTGGGCATATCAACCTGAATTTGGTAAAGCTATCCCCTCATCATTGTTTTATATTATAAGAACAAAATCTTCAGAAATTTTAGGCACTTATTTAGCACAATTTCTCAATTCTGAAAAAATTCAATACAATTTAAAACTTATTGGAGCTGGAGCCACCATTACTTCTATTCCTAAAAAAGAATTAGAACAAATAGGTATTATTATTCCTTCAATTAAGGAGCAACAACGCATCGTTAATTTGATAAAGCTTCTAGACGAAGATATTAAACTAACCCAAAAACTATTAGAAAAAAGAACAGCCCTTAAAAGAGGGCTTATTAATAAAATAATAACTAACCAAACGGAAAAAGTTACCTTATGAGTACTAAACTAACACAAGAAACTATAAATCAAAAAGTATGGGCTGCATGCGATACCTTTAGAGGTACTATTGATGCTACACAATACAAAGACTATATTTTAACCATGCTCTTTATAAAATATATTACCGATGTAAATAAAGAGAAAAGAGCAGATTATATGGAAAAATATAATCATGATAAAGAACGTGTAGAAAGAGCCATGAAACATGAGCGTTTTAAAATCCCTAAGAATAGTTCTTTTGATTATTTATATGAAAATAGAAATGCTGATAATTTAGGAGAAATCATCAATATTGCTCTAGAAAATATTGAAGATGCCAACCGTTCTAAATTAGAAAAAGTGTTTCGAAATATTGATTACAATTCTGAACCTAATTTAGGACAAACTAAAGAACGCAACCGTAGGTTAAAACATTTACTTAATGATTTTGTAGATTTAGATTTAAGACCTTCTAATTTAGCTGGAAATGACGTTATTGGTGATGCTTACGAGTATTTAATTGCACATTTTGCTTCTGATGCTGGTAAAAAAGCAGGAGAATTCTATACCCCATCTCAAGTCTCAACTTTATTGGCAAAATTGATAGAGCCAAAAGCAGGTGATAGGGTTTGTGACCCTACCTGTGGTTCTGGCTCTTTATTACTAAAAGTGGCTGATGAAATTGGTAGTAAAAATGTATCACTTAACGGACAAGAACTCAACGGGAGTACATGGGCATTAGCACGTATGAATATGTTTTTACATGAAATGGATAATGCAGATATTAAATGGGGAGACACTTTAAACAACCCAAAACTAAAAGAAAACGATGATTTAATGAAATTTGACATTGTTGTAGCGAACCCCCCATTCTCTTTAGATAAATGGGGAGCAGATAATGCAAGTGCCGATAGATACAACCGTTTCCATAGAGGCATACCGCCAAAAAGTAAAGGTGATTATGCCTTTATTACACATATGATTGAAACCATAAACGAACATGGTCGTGCAGGAGTAGTATTACCTCATGGTGTATTATTTAGAGGGAGCTCAGAAGGTAAAATACGTAAACAATTAATAGAAGAAAACCTGCTAAAAGCTGTAATTGGCTTACCTGCTAACTTATTTTTTGGTACGGGTATTCCTGCTACTATTTTGATATTTGACAAGAACAAAGGCGATAACACAGAAGTTTTATTTATTGATGCCAGTAAAGAATTTGAAAGTGCCAAAAACCAAAATAAATTAAGTGATACTAATATTAATAAAATCTACAGAACCTATAAGAATTGGAAAACTACTGATAAATATAGTTTTGTAGCCAAATTAAAAGATATTATTGAAAACGACTATAATTTAAATATACCTCGTTATGTTGATACCTTTGAAGAAGAAGAGCCTGTAAATATTAAAGCCACACAAGTTGAAATTAAAGCCATAAAAAAAGAAATAGAAGCCGTAGAACAAAAACTAGAACAACATTTAGCAGAATTAGGATTTTAAGATGAAAGTGATAGAAAAACATAAAAAAGGCTTTAAAAAAACCAAATTGGGTTGGATTCCCGATGATTGGGAGGTTTCGACTATAAAAAATGTTTTTGATTATTTAAAAACAAATTCATTTTCGAGAAGTCAACTTATTAATCAGGCATTAAATGAAAATAATATTTATAATATTCATTATGGTGATATACATTCGTCATTTAAATATGAAATATTAAATGTTGCTGAAGTGTTAGCACTACCAAAAGTTATAGATAAAGAACTAATTAGTCTCAAAGCAGACTACCTAAAAGATGGAGATTTAATAATGGCTGATGCTTCAGAAGATTATGAAGGATTATGTGATTGTGTTGAACTTGAAAATGTTAATAAAATCAAATTGGTTTCTGGTTTACACACATTTGCTTTACGTGATAGAGACAATAATTTTATTAATGGATTTAAACCATATTTATTTAAGAGTAAGAGTGTTGTGAAATCTTTGTATAGAATTGCTACAGGAATTTCAGTTTTAGGTGTTTCAAAATCTAACCTAGACAAGGTTTTAATTCCAATTCCTCCCCTTCCAGAACAACAAAAAATAGCCACTATTTTATCAGATTGGGATACAACTATTGAAAAAGTACAAATCCTTATAAACATACTTCAATTGCGTAAAAAGGGGCTAATGCAACAGTTGTTAACGGGTAAAACACGTTTGGCTGGTTTTAGTGGGGAGTGGCAAGAAAAAGAATTAGAATATTTTATTGAATACACATCAAGGCCAAAAATTAAGCCTAAAGATTTGTATTTAGTTTTAGGTTTAAGAAGTCATGGTAAAGGTATTTTTCATAAAGAGAATTTTGATCCAAGTTCTATTGCAATGGACACACTGTATGAGGTGAAGGAAAATGATTTGGTGGTTAATATAACGTTTGCTTGGGAGCATGCTATTGCAATTGCCAACAAAGAAGATGAAGGAGGTTTAGTGTCCCATCGTTTTCCAACATACACTTTTAAAAATGATATATCAGATGCTAAATTTTTTAGATATTATATTTTGCAATCTAGATTTAAATATTTACTTGGAGTGATTTCTCCTGGTGGAGCAGGGCGAAATCGCGTAATGAGTAAAAAAGATTTTCCAAAGCTTATGATTAAAGCTCCTTCTTTTGAGGAACAAAAAGCAATAGGCAATATTTTAAATTCTGCTGACCAAGAAATAAAACACTATCAAAACTATGTAGACCAAATACAAACACAAAAAAAGGGTTTGATGCAGCAGTTGTTAACGGGTAATATTAGAGTAAAAGTTTAAAATATGAAAAAACAAAAAACAAATATCATATATATTGATGAAAGTTGTCATTTAGAAAATGACAAACAGGAGTTAATGTGTATTGGCTACACTAAAGTTGAAGCAGATAATTATGAAGCTCTTAAAAGTCAAATAAAAGCTCTAAAACTTAAACATAAGTCTCCAACAGAGCTGAAGTGGAATAAATTATCATACTCCAGAATAGCTTTATATAAAGCCCTAATTGATTTCTTTTTTGAAGTACCTATTCAGTTTAGAGCAATATTAGTAAAAAATAAAAAATATTTAGACCATACTAAATTTAATAAAGGCGACCACAATTCTTTTTATTATACATTGGTTTTTTTGTTATTAAGAAACCCTTGGATAAACTCTTTAGATATTAAACATAAAGTAATCTTAGACATTAAAGATACTAGAGGTAGAGAACGTTTAGAAAAATTAGACTTACGTTTAAAAAAAGAATATAAACAAAAGTATAATAGTAAATCTCCTTTTACCTTTTTTCAACATATTCGTTCGCATGAAAATGAATTTTTACAAATAGCAGATTTTTTTATTGGTGCAATCACTTACAAAGCAAAAAAAGAGCATTTAAAAGAGAATGCCTCTCCTGTTAAAAAAGAAATCATTAATTATTTAGAAGAGAAATCAGGTTATTTGTTAGATGATGGTACGCACCCTTTTGAAGAAAAGTTCAATATTTTCGATTTTCAAATTCAATCTTCTTAAGTATGGAAAGTTATTTTGAAGAAGAACATGAGTTAGATCTTTTAGAAGATTTATTTGAAGAACTATCTATTGATGGGCCTACAAGAGATCAAATGTATCAACTCTATGGCGTGTTTTTAAAAGATATTGTTAAAAGTCCGATAGTTATTGATGGTATAGAGGTTTTACACGACAAAAGTAATTCAAAGCATTATCTCTTTAAAAATAAACCTAAAGGGTTTGAACATTTATGCACAAGAGAAAGTAAATATTCTGGCAATAGACAATTTGATCCCGAAAGGGCAAACAAAATACATTGGATTAAAAAAGTAATTGTACATGCTAATAATAATAGAATTAAATATTTTGAACGGTTACACTCAAATGGGCAAAACCAGTTTTTCTATTGGTTTATGGATAAAGATTATGTTGTGATAATAAGAGTAATAACGCCGCATTTACAATTAATAACCGCATTTAGAGTTGATGAATTAAACAAAAGAAGATATTATAACTGGTATCAAAAATATAAAAAATAAGGCTAAAAAAAACCCCACTTTGTAAGTGAGGAACGTATCTTAAGGCAATACGATTGATGCAAATAAATGCTAAGCCAAGTCCTTTACCCTTTGGGTATTGACGTTGCAAAGTTATGAAATTTTGATTTAAAACAAAATTTATTAACATTATACATACAAATAACGTACCAATATTCTATTTAGTATGAATAGATTAATACTATAAAAATGAAAAAAGATGACTTTTTGAGAGTTAGAGAAAGTAATTAAACTATATCGGACAATAGACGGTTTTTAATAAAAACCGCAAGGCTCGGTACATATCTTGATGCATCGAGCCTCGAAACTCAATCTTCCTATATACGGTAGGATGAGCGGTACAAATGTACATTATTTTGTATAAACAGAAAAAGTATAAAGAAGTTATGAGCACACCATCATTTTTAGAAGATCATGTTTCTCAAATACCAGCCTTACAATTGCTTATTAATATGGGCTATCAGTATGTAAGCCCAGAACAAGCTTTAGAATGGAGGGGACAAAAAAAATCTCATGTTTTATTTGAAAATATACTAAGATCACAACTCAAAAAAATCAACAGCATTTACAGAAAGGGTAAAGTATATGAATTTTCAAGTGCAAATATCAATACCGCTATTCTAGCATTAAAAGACTTACCTATTCACGAAGGATTTTTAAATGCAAATGCCACTTTTTACGATTTAATTACACTCGGCAAAGCATTAGAACAACGTATTGATGGTGATAAAAAAAGCCATACACTTCAGTATATTGATTGGGCAAATCCTGAGAATAATGTGTTTCATGTAACCGAAGAATTTCCTGTATTAAGAACGGAAAGAACAGATACATATAGACCCGATATCATATTATTTATCAATGGAATTCCAACGGTAATTATAGAGTGTAAAAGCCCTTCTTTAAGCGGTGTAAAATCACCTATTGAATTAGCAATAGAGCAACACATTCGGAATTTTAGCAAAACAGGAATCAGGTCTTTATATGTATATTCTAATCTATTGATAAGTATTGCCACAAATAATAGTAGTTATGGTACCACTGGCACTAGTAAAGAGTTTTGGGCGAAATGGAAAGAACAGTTTGCTACTAAAGATGCCGAAACAAATTATAGAGATACGTTAAAGACTTTAAAAAACAAGGCGCTTTCTGATACGGATAAAACCAATTTATTTTCAGGTAGATTTAAGTATGTAAAACACTATTTTGACGGATTGGAACAGGAAGAAAGATCTGTAACCAAACAAGACAAACTATTATTTAGTTTATGCAAACCCGAACGATTAATAGATTTGATAAGAAATTTTACGATTTATGACGAAGGTGTAAAAAAAATTGCTAGATATCAACAATATTTTGCAGTAAAAGACACCTTAAAACGTATTTCTCAACTTGATAATACAGGAAAAAGACAAGGTGGAGTAATTTGGCATACCCAAGGAAGTGGAAAATCATTAACTATGGTTATGTTGGCTCAAATGATAGCTTCAAATTCAGAAATAAACAACCCTAAAATACTACTAGTAACAGATAGAATTGATTTAGATGACCAAATTTCTGATACTTTTAAAAAATGCCAAAAAGAAGTTTTGCAGGCTAAAACAGGTTCTCATTTAACAGCACTTTTAAATGATAAAAATGATGCCATTATAACCACTATCATCAATAAATTTGAAGCTGCTGTAAAACAATGCAAAAAACCGTTTTTATCGCCCAACATTTTTGTAATGATAGATGAAGGACATAGAACTCAATATGGAAGTTTTAATGTGAGTATGCAGCGAGTATTTCCAAATGCTTGTTTTCTTGCCTTTACAGGAACGCCGTTAATGAAAAAAGAAAAGAGTACTGCTCATAAGTTTGGCGGTTATATTGGGCTTCCATATACGGTAACAGATGCAGTTGAAGACGGAGCAGTTGTACCATTATTATACGAAGGAAGGCATAATTTAATTACGCTAAATGAAGATCCTATAAATCGTTTTTTTGATAAAGTGTCAGAGCCTTTAAGTGAATATGGAAAAATAGCTTTAAAGAAAAAATTCAACACTATTAACGAACTAAATAAAGCAGAACAGGTTATTTATGCTAGAGCATGGGATATATCAGAACATTATCAAGATTTTTTTCAAACGCAAAACGATAAATACAAACCAAAGGCTCAATTAGTAGCTCCAAGTATAAAATCGGCTTTATTATACAAACAATACCTAGATGAAATAGGTATGGTTAGTTCTGAAGTAATAGTAACGCAATCAGATCAACGAGAAGGAACTGAGGATGGCTTTTATAATATTAATGAAGAAAAGGAAAGAGAAGACACGTATTTCAATGCTATGATTGATAAATATGGAGATTTAAAACGTTTTGAAAAAAGTGTAATTACACAATTTAAAAAACGTGAACACCCTGAAATATTAATTGTTGTTGCTAAATTACTTACTGGTTTTGATGCGCCAAATAATACAATTTTATACCTTTGTAAATCATTAAAAGAACACACATTGCTACAAGCAATTGCCCGAGTAAACAGGGTCTTTCCTGGAAAAGATTACGGTTACATTATTGATTATTATGGGAATTTAGAGAACTTAGATAATGCTTTAAGCACTTACTCTGGGTTGGCAAATTTTGAAGAATCAGAATTAGAAGGAACGTTAACAAATATAAATGAAGAGATTAAAAAGTTACCACAAGCACATTCTGAACTTTGGGATATTTTTAAGACCCTTAAAGATAAAAATTTAGAACCAACAACTTATGAAGAATTATTATCACCAGAAGATATAAGAAATAAATTTTATGATAAATTAAGTCGGTTTGCTCGATTGTTAAAAATGGCTCTGTCGTCTGTTGAATTTATAAATAGTACAGATGAAAAGAAAGTTGATCTGTATAAAAGAGATGCAAAATTCTTTTTAAAGTTACGTGTTGACGTAAAACGTAGATATAATGACGAGTTATCATACAAAGAATTTGAACCACAAATTCAGAAATTAATTAATAAACATATTTCTACAGAAGGTGAAATTATGAAAGTAACTGAACTGGTAAATATTTTTGATAAAGAAGAACGAGAAGCAGAAATTGAAAAAATAACTGGTAAAGCAGCACAGGCAGATCATATAGCTAGCAGAACAGTAAAAGCTATTAATGTAAAGATGATTGAAGACCCTGTGTACTATAAAAAGCTGGCAGATTTAATAAAAGAGACTATTAAAGAGTATTATTTAAAAAGAATCTCAGAAGCGGAATTTTTAAAACGTGTAAAAGAATATGAAAATGAATTTTTACATGGAAGGTCTGATAACGCACCAAAACAATTGATAAACAATGATACTGCTTTAGCCTTTTATAATTTTAGCAAATCCATATATGACAATTCAAAATTATTAGAAACACCATTTCATATTGAAACAAGCTTAGCTATTGACAATACTGTAAAAGATCATATCTATTTAAGTGGAAATAAAATTATTGAATGGCACAAAAATGATGACATAGTAGGGAAAATGAACATTGCTTTAAGCGATGCATTGTATGAGCTTTTAAAAAAATATGATTTGGATATTGATTGGAACAAAATTGATAGTCTTATTGAAGAGTGTATGAAAGTAGCAATACATAAATACAAATAGACTTATGAAAGATAAAATACAATACGGCAATACCCTTATAAATTATAATTTAGAACTTAATGACCGTAAAACTTTAGGCATTAAAGTGCATCCAGATAAGTCGGTAAAAGTATATGCTCCACAAGAAAGTAACATTGATAAAATAAGAGAAAAAGTCAAGAAAAAAGCATCTTGGATTTTAAAGCAACAAGATTTCTTTTTATCGTTTCACCCACTAACTCCAGCTCGTAAATTCATTAGCGGAGAAACTCATTTATATTTGGGTAGACAATACAGGTTAAAACTTCATAAAAAAACTGAAGAATCGGTAAAACTAGCTGGTGGGTATATTCATATCTGTATAAAGAATACAGATGATAAAAAGAATATTGAAAGACTATTAAAACAATGGTATAAAGAAAAAGCAAGCTACCATTTTAAACATTTGTTTGATGAAAATGTAACTGTTTCAAAAAGTTTTTACGAAGGAGAACCACAACTAACATTTAGATGGATGAAAAAGCGTTGGGGAAGCTGCAATAAAAATGGAAAAATCCATTTAAATATTGAACTTATTAAAGCCCCAAAAAAATGTATTGAATATGTCATGGTGCATGAACTATGTCATTTAAAATATCTAAATCATAGTAGTGCTTTTTATTCACTTCTTGATGAAATTTACCCTGATTGGAAAGTTACTAAAGACAGATTGGAACGTTTGATGGTATAATTTAATCTTTACTATAAATACCAAAAATTGTACCATGAGCCGAATAATTCTTGTAATCGGCTCATGTGCTATAATTGGCAACAACTTGTAAAATTAATGACTCCCTTTGTATGTTATGCCAAAGTTTGCGTTTGTTTATAGTGGATTTCCCATGAGGGAAATGAATCTTATTTTTGAAGGTACTAACTTAGTGCAAACCACGTGGCTTTAACTTTATAAACTATCAAGCCTTCATTGATTATTATCATTGACTTTTATTTTTTTATAGTCTTAAAAGCAATTGACTTCAATTCTCGCTCTCCTCTTGAGATTCCATATTTTATGGCAACTTCATTCCAGTTGCCAACTGCTACCATCACTTCTTTCATTATTTCAGCTGCTCGTTCTTCTGATAATCGAAAAAACTCAGATACCTCCAATGCAAGGTCTAAATCTAGTGAATTGTCTTCATCAGAAATATTCAATTTTAAACCGGTACCAGTTTCTACTGGATTGATATCATATGCGGATGATAATGACCATCCGTCATCAGTTAAGATAAAACCATGATTCCTGAGGTGGTCATCTGTATTAGTAACACAAATACTGAAAACTATTCTTCTCCAAAGTTGCTCAAGGTCCTGGTCCACATTGGCTCCATATCTTAGAATAAAATCAACCAACTCAAGATAACTGGCTCCATCCGCATGATCTTGACCATCTATATACCCCAACATGGTCATGGCCGAAGCAAAGTGTATTCTCACTCCGTTTTCCTTTCGGTCAAATCTTTTAGTTAGGAATGTATAGTAATCAGAAGAGAACTTTTGCGCTTTAGATTCAGCCATGTTTATTCCGGCTGCAATAGCCAATTCGTAGGTGACAATTTCCCAGCCTCCTATGTCTCCTTGGTCGTTTCGACTTGGGAACTTAGCAATCCATAACTCGCCATCATTATCTACAATACTTGCTTTGGGTCTGGCACCTCCCAATGAAGCACCTGGAGCAATTAACATACTGAGCCATTTCAAGTATTCAGGATCTTCAATAACATCGTCTTCCTCTAACCTTAAGCTGATTTGTTCTAATTCTCTAAGAGATGCCCATGGAGGACTTGCCATATCTCGATTATTGTTTAAAAATGGGCCATCTTCTTCCAATTTGAATCTTAAAGCTCCCATTCTATGGTCATCATAAACTCCAAGAAGATAATCAGTTTCAAAGAGCTTCTGCTCTTCTCTATCTTCAATCCGAGACAATGCTGCTTCTCTTCTTCGCATTAGAATTCGCCCCCAACGATCTGGTGACGAATCTAGAAATATTCCGAAATTTTCTTGCTCCTCGTTCAGATAATGAAGTCCGGAATATAATTGCAAGCTAGGGTCTAACAATTGTGATGGGCCTTTTTGCAACCAATTTTCAGCATATTCGAAAGAAAATATCTCTTTTCCTTTTAACCTGTCAGAATGTAGTATTCCCATTAAGAATGGAGTTTCCATTCCTTGCCAGTGAGCATATACACGGATAGATCTTTTATTGTCTTGTTTAGCCATTATTTATTTTTTCGTTTTGGTGCTCGTTTACTTATACTAATGTTAGCATCTTGTAACTTTCTTCCTAATTCATCATCTTTTGCAAGAAGAAGAAAGTCTTTTTCTAACCCAAGCACTTGTAAGACTAACAAAAATGAGCCAATACTAACTGAGGGAGAGCCTTTTTCAATTGCAGACAAGGTTGGTCTACTTATATTTGCTCTTTCAGCCACTTGTTCAGAACTAAGTTTTCTTCTCAATCGAGCGAGCTTAATATTATCACCCATTTCGTTAAGAATCCTTTTTGTTTTAGGTAATATTACAATCTTCTTTTTTGTCATAACATAAAATATATTTTACAAATATAGTGTTTTTTGTTAATTATATTTAACATTATACTAAATTTTTAAAATAGTGTTCATGAACTAAAGATTAAAAAATAAAACGCTTGCTAACAAAAACTGAGTTAAAATCAAATCAATAAAGTTTAAATAGAGTAACTAAAATTATATATTTTCAGCTAATAAGCATTAGTATCGAAAAACAGGGTTCAAAAAATGATTATTAGTTTGCAAAAGACTACAGATAATGTAGTTAATCGCAAAATAATTATATAGTTATTTTAATGGCAGATTGTTTTTAAATAATATCCCAACTGAATTCAGCTTTTCTTATTATAGATATTTATTCTATTGTAATTATACATTAAAAGGTAAAAAATATCTTTAAACAGACAATTATTAATGGATAATTAACTTTAAACATATAATTGTAAAGGAATTAATGCCTGTTCTTATTATTAATTTTCGGTAAATAATAACAAAACTATATTTTGTTAGCAAATCGAATTTAGTGCCGAATTATAGTTTTTGAGCCGAATAAGTAAAATAATCGGCTCATAACCTAATGAGAATATTATTCTATATATGTTTAAAGGAGTAAATAACCCCCTCAATCATATATAAAACATAATTATATGTTCTAATCAAACATTATGAACATTGTTAGGTTTGTCTTTACTTTTTTCTTTCATCGGCAACAAAAAAAGAGATAATAACTATAACACCACATTATGAGTTATAGCATATTACCTCTAAAGAATCTTCATTAATAAATAGTTATACTATTCTTTTTTACTACGTCAAATCATCAACTTCTGCATCTGGTGCATTTTTCTTTACTGAAGCAATTCCATTTTCCATTCCACTTGTAGAAGAATACATTTCACTTGTTCCAATAACTTGACCATTAGACGCTTTTAAGTTAAAATAAGGACTTCCTCCTTTAGATGTTAAACGTTCATAATTACCATCATCTGGTGAATTCTTCCTTACAGATTCAATCCCATTTGTACAACCTGATTTTGCTTTGTAGCCTTCACTTGCAAGAATGTTTTGTCCATTTGATGCTTTAAGTCTAAATCTAAACTCTCCCCTTTTGTCATTGTAAATTTCAAATTTTGCCATTTTTTGTGTTTTAAATTAATGAAGCATAAATATATAAAAATTATTCTACATGTTTACAATTGAAAGTTATCTCCGAATCATTTTTTCTGAGCTTGATGGGCTCAAAAAATAATTCAGAATAACTTCCTACAAACAGTCCGTTTTAAAGATAATTTAATTTGGATGTTATCCGTAATTATGGAGGGTATTCCCCGATGAAAATTCACTTATAAGTATAGAATTTGATACCGAATAAAGCTCCTTTTGAAAATCAAAATGCAAAGAAGGAGGATTTCCATGTTAAAACCAAGAAAAAAATGAAAAAATTAAAAAACAAAAAAACAGT
>CAYXAZ010000052.1:0-24154 GCA_964463085.1 uncultured Flavobacteriaceae bacterium
TTAATTATATATCTACCAAAATTTTCTTAAACTTTTAATCGTAGGCGGATAACTCTTATATTTTTATGTATTTTTGTCAAGTTATAGTTACTATTAATGGCAAAGAAAAAAAAGACAAGATCTAAAGTTAAAAAAAATCGCATTGTTGGGTTTTTTAAAAGCAAACAAACACACCTGGTTTTTGGTGTGTTTTTGGTATTGTTTGCTATTTTTATGCTAGTATCTTTTGTGTCTTTTTTTATGCATTGGAAAGCAGATCAAAGTCAATTAGATTTGTTTACAGACAGAGTTGTAAATTCTAAAAATCTATTAGGTAAAATTGGAGCTAAAATAAGCCACTTTTTTATTTATAGAGGTTTTGGTATAGCTTCATTTATCATTCCTATTTTAATATTTTTTACAGGACTTTTCTCAGTATTTAATTTACCTTTTAAACCTTTACGTAAGTCTTGGTTTTGGGGTGTGATTACAATGATTTGGCTAGCACTAGCAATTGGTTTTTTCGCACCAGATCATTCATTATTTTCTGGTATTATTGGCTATGAAATAAATGATTTTTTAAACGATTTCATAGGTAGAACAGGTGTGTTTTTAATTTTATTATTCACCTTATTGGCATATGTTATATCTAAGTTTAAGATAACTCCAGAATCATTAAAAACTGCACTTCCGAAAAAGAAAGAAAAAACAATAGGTCAATCAGGAATAGATGATATAACTGATGAAGGTTATATTTCTGAAACTATTCACGAAAATCCAAACTCAGAACTTGAACTTTCTTTAGATGATAAAATTCCTGTTAAAGAGGAAAAGAAACCTATAATAAAAAAAGAACTAGATATTGAGGTTGATACACCACAACATGAAGAAGTAGAGATTGAAGTTGAAAAAATATTTGAAGAAGACCACTTGGTTGAAAACCTTTCTAATAAACTGGTTGAAGATTTTGGCGAGTTTGATCCAACTTTAGAACTATCTGAATATAAATTTCCTACGCTAGACTTGTTAAAAGATTATGGTAATGAAAATATTACTATTGATAAGGAAGAATTAGAAATCAATAAAGACAAGATAGTTGATACACTAAGTAATTATAAAATAGGAATTGCAAGTATCAAAGCAACAATTGGACCAACAGTTACATTATATGAAATAGTACCGGAAGCAGGTGTAAGAATATCTAAAATAAAGAATCTTGAAGATGATATAGCATTATCATTAGCTGCTTTGGGTATTCGTATTATTGCACCAATTCCTGGTAGAGGAACTATTGGTATTGAAGTGCCAAATAAAAAACCTACTATAGTTTCAATGAAATCAGTGCTTTCTACTCAAAAGTTTCAAAATGCAAAAATGGAATTGCCATTAGCCTTAGGGAAAACCATTTCAAATGAAACTTTTGTAATTGATTTAGCTAAAATGCCTCATTTATTAATGGCAGGCGCCACCGGGCAAGGTAAATCGGTTGGACTGAATGCTGTATTGGCTTCCTTATTGTATAAAAAACATCCTGCAGAAGTTAAGTTTGTATTGGTAGATCCTAAAAAGGTAGAATTGACTCTTTTTAATAAAATTGAACGCCATTACTTAGCAAAATTACCTGATTCTGAAGAAGCTATTATTACAGATACCACCAAGGTTATCAATACATTAAATTCATTGTGTATTGAAATGGATAATCGTTATGATATGCTTAAAGATGCGTATGTTAGAAATATTAAAGAGTATAACGAAAAGTTTAAATCCAGAAAATTGAATCCGGAAAACGGACATAAATTTTTACCATATATCGTGCTGGTTATTGATGAGTTTGCTGACCTTATTATGACAACCGGTAAAGAAGTAGAAACGCCAATTGCACGTTTGGCTCAATTAGCAAGAGCTGTGGGTATTCATTTAATTGTAGCTACTCAACGTCCATCGGTTAATGTAATTACAGGTATCATTAAAGCCAACTTCCCGGTTAGAGTGGCATTTAGAGTAACTTCTAAAATTGATTCTAGAACAATTTTAGATGCTCAAGGTGCCGATCAGTTAATTGGTAAAGGTGATATGCTGATTTCAACAGGTAATGAGTTGACAAGATTGCAATGTGCTTTTGTCGATACCCCGGAAATTGATAGAATTACTGATTATATAGGTTCACAGCGTGCTTATGCCAGCGCACATATTTTGCCAGAATATGTTGGTGAAGAAAGTGGCACAGGTCTTGATATTGATATTGCAGATAGAGATGCTTTGTTTGGTGATGCTGCATATGTTATTGTAAATGCGCAACAAGGTTCAGCATCTTTATTACAACGAAAATTAAAATTAGGATATAATAGAGCCGGAAGAATTATTGACCAATTAGAAGCTGCAGGTATTGTAGGTCCTTTTGAAGGAAGTAAAGCACGTCAAGTATTAGTATCAGACGTGTTGGCTCTAGAAGAATTATTAAAAAATGAACAAATTAATTAAGATGAAAAAAGTTATTTTATTATTAGTTACAGTTTTGGTAAGCACAGTAGCATTTGCTCAAAGTGAAGCAAAAGCCAAAAAATTATTAGATGAGGTATCAAAAAAAATGAATGCCTATGAAAATATTTATGTTGAATTTAAATATAAATTAGAAAATAATGAAGAGAATGTACACCAAGAAACTAGAGGTGATGCAACTATGAAAGATGATTTGTATAATGTAAATTTTTTAGGTGTCAATCAGTTATATGACGGTAAAAAAGTATATTCAATAATATCTGAAGATGAAGAAGTAAATATTTCTGATGTTGATGTTGAAGATTCAAGTACACTTACACCTTCAAAGTTTTTCTCATTTTATAAAAACGGATTTTCCTATAGTTGGGATGTTGTAAAAAATATGAATGGAAGAAAAATTCAGTATGTTAAATTAATTCCAATTGATAGTAATTCTGAAATAAGTAATGTATTGTTGGGTGTTGATACAAAAACAAATCATATTTATCGATTAATTGAAACGGGTAATAATAGTACAGTAACTACATTGACAATTACTCAATTTAAAACCAATCAACCTTTGTCTGGGGAATTGTTTTTATTTAATGAAGATAAGTATAAAAAGAAAGGGTACATTATTAATAAACTGTAATAAAAGGGTTGAAATATTTGCAATTCGAAGTATTAAATTAAAACTTCAAAATTCTTGTATTTATAATTACTATATAATCAAACAGATTATCAAAATTTAAACGAGTGAAAATATTAAATAAATATATTCTCAAAAGTTTTTTAATTCCTTTTTTAGCTACATTTTTTATCATTTTGTTTGTGTTGGTAATGCAAATGTTATGGCTTCAGTTTGACAAAATTGCAGGAAAAGGTATTGGTCTTGGTCATATATTTAAATTTTTAGGCTATTTAGCGCAAATGCAAGTGCCTTTAGCCTTACCTATTGCTATATTATTATCTTCTATAATGGCTTTAGGCACCTTGTCAGAAAATTATGAGTTTGCGGCTATAAAGTCAGCAGGTATTTCATTACAACGTTTTATAAGACCATTGGTAATTTTAATGGTAGTATTAAGCGGATTGAATTTTTTATTTTTAAATTATGCATTTCCCAGAGCGGCTTTTAAGTTTAAGAATATGTTGGTAGATATGCAAAAAACACAACCAGCTTTGGCATTAGTACCTGGCACTTTTAATACAGAAATTCCAGGTTATAGCATTAAATTTGCCGAAAAATATGGTAAAGATGATAATCTATTAAAAGATGTTCATATTTATTATGATTTAAATAAAGGTAAGGCGAATACTAAAGTAATCACGGCTAAAAAAGGTATAATTACAAATGAAGAGGGGAGTAAATATATGACTTTAGTGTTGAAAGATGGATATCACTATGATGAGTTAGATGAAAAGAGAAAATCATATAATAAACAACAAAATATGCCTGCTACTAAGGCTCATTTTGAGGAGTATATAGTAAATATTGATATTTCAGTAATGGGTAATATGGATGCAAAAGACTATAAGGAGGACAGAGAAATGCTCAGTTTAAATCAATTAAATTATTATACAGATTCTTTAAAGTTACCTTATGATGAATTCATAGCTACAAAAGCTAAAAATTTTATTAGTAGAGCAGGGTTTAAAACTATAAATAAAGACTCAACAGATCTCAGCAGTATTAATAAAAATATTTTAGAAAATTATGATACCATAAATAAAGTTAAAGTAATAGATAACGCTATAGAATTTTCTAAAAGATCTTTAGAAGATGTTAACGGCTTTAGAAAACTTTTAAAGAATAAACAAAAATTTTTAAATGTATATAACGTAGAATTTCATAGGCGCTTGGCATTTTCGATAGCATGTTTAGTCTTGTTTTTTATTGGAGCACCTTTAGGCTCTATTATTAGAAAAGGAGGTTTTGGTTTCCCAATGATAATGGCAATTATTGTCTTTGTTATTTATTTTTTCATTTCTACTTTTGGAAAAAACATGGCACATTCAAGTACTATAACTGCTGCTTTAGGCGGGTGGTTATCAACTATTGTTTTGTTACCATTAGGTTTTTTATTAATGAGAAGAGCAACAAAAGACAAAGGTATTTTTAATATTGATGTTTTTTTACAACCAATAACCAATTTTTTCAAAAAAATATTTAAAATTAAAGAATCAAATTCCATAAAATAATGATTTCAACTAAATCAAATACCTTACAACTAAATACAATTAAAGAAGCCATTATCGATATAAAAAATGGTAGGATGGTGATTGTAGTTGATGATGAAGATAGAGAAAATGAAGGAGATTTTATTGCTGCAGCTGAAGCGGTAACACCAGAAATGATAAACTTTATGTCATCTCAGGGTAGAGGCCTTATCTGCGCGCCAATTACTGAGAGTAGATCTAAAGCATTAGATTTAAATATGATGGTGCAAAATAATACCGTTTTACATCAAACACAGTTTACTGTATCTGTTGATCTTATTGGTCATGGATGCACTACAGGAATTTCTGTACATGACAGAGCCAAAACAATTAAAGCATTAGTAAATGATGACACAAAACCTCATGATCTAGGAAGACCCGGGCACATTTTCCCATTAAGAGCCAAAAATGGAGGTGTCTTAAGACGAACAGGGCATACAGAAGCAGCAGTAGATCTAGCAAGATTGGCAGGGTTTAAACCAGCTGGAATTCTTGTTGAAATATTAAATGAAGACGGTTCAATGGCAAGGTTACCGCAACTTGTAGAAGTAGCAAAAAAATTCGATTTGAAAATTATTTCTATTGAAGATTTAGTTGCTTACAGAATGCAACATGATTCTTTAATTGAAAAAATTGAAGATTTTGATCTAAAAACGCGTTTTGGAGATTTTCGGCTAAGAGCCTATAAACAAACTACCAATAACCAAGTGCACTTAGCTTTAACTAATGGGGATTGGGAAGAAGACGAGCCTGTGTTAGTCCGTGTAAATTCTACGTTAATTAATAATGATATAATAAGACTATTAACCAATAAACCGGATGATAGTTTTAGTAAGATGTTTCAGATGATTAAAGATGGAGGTAAGGGAGCTATTGTGTTTATCAATCAAGAAAACCAATCATTTAATTTGATTCATAGATTATCTTTAATAAAAGAGTTACAACATGAAAACAAAGCCAAAGTACCAAAAATAAAATTAGATGATAAAGATTTTGGCATTGGTGCACAGATTCTACATGATTTAAAAATTTCAAAACTCAGATTGATTACTAATGGTAAACACATTAAAAAACGTGTTGGTATTATTGGTTATGGCTTAGAGATTGTTGAAAATGTATCATATTAATTACTATTTTGTACTTTAGTTGTCGTGAATCTACTACGAAAAATACTAACTCCTTTTTCTGTATTATATGGCGAAATTACTTCTGCCAGAAATGTTTTCTACAAAAAAGGTATCTTAAAATCTACAAGTTTTGATATTCCGACTATAGTTGTAGGTAATTTAAGTGTTGGTGGTACAGGTAAAACACCTCAAGTTGAATATTTAGTTCGACTTTTACAGGATAAATATAAGGTTGCTATACTCAGTAGAGGTTATAAGCGTCGTACAAAGGGTTTTAAAATTGCTGATGCAGTGACAACTGCTCTTGATATTGGAGATGAGCCTATGCAATATTATACTAAATTTAATAATGTAATTGTAGCTGTTGATGCAGATAGAGTTAATGGTATTACAGAACTTTCAAAATTAAAAGATGCGCCTGATGTTATTTTGTTAGATGATGCATATCAACATAGAAAAGTAGAAGCAGGATTGAATATTTTACTAACCTCTTATGGTAATTTGTATGTAGATGATAAAATGTTACCCTCTGGTAATTTGAGAGAAAAAATTGAAGGTGCTGATAGAGCACAAATTATTATTGTTACCAAATGCCCTGATGAGTTAAGCGAACAGCAACAATTTGAAATCACAAAAAAATTAAAAGCTGAATTGCATCAAACAGTGTTCTTTTCTAATATTAAATACGGAAAAGACATTATTGGAAAAGAAACTAAATTACCAGTTAATGAATTGTCAAATTTTGAGATTGTACTGGTTACCGGGATTGCTAACACAGAACCATTGACAACATTTTTAGATAAAATAAATTGTAAATACCATCACATAAAATTTACAGATCATCATAGTTTTACTGAAAAGGATTATTTAAAGATTACTGACAGATATTCAAAAATTGAAACAGGTAATCCCGAGGTATCGGGATTGATTTTAACAACCGAAAAAGATTATGTGAGAAGTTTTACCGGAAAAGATAATTTTTATTATCTTCCAATAGAAACAAATTTTATTGCGCATCAGACAGATTTTAATAAATTGATAAAAAAATATGTGGAACAAAGTTCAAGAGACAGTTAATTATTTACAACAAAAAGGATTTAGTAAACCCGATTTCGGAATTATTCTCGGCTCAGGCTTAGGAGGCTTGGTAGATGGTATTACAGTAGAATTAAGTATTCCTTATGATGAAATTCCAAATTTTCCTGTATCAACAGTAAAAGGACATTCCGGGAATTTAATTTTCGGAACTATAGCAGATAAAAAAGTAATTGCCTTACAAGGACGATTTCATTATTATGAAGGCTGGTCTTTGCAAGAAGTTACCTTTCCTGTACGTGTATTCAAGTTTTTAGGTGCTGAAAAATTAATTGTTTCTAATGCCTGTGGTGGTGTAAATCCTCAATTTAAAGTTGGCGATATTATGATTATAACAGATCATATAAATATGATACCTGGCCATCCTTTACGAGGAGAAAATGATGAGCGTTTTGGATCTCGATTTGTAGATATGCATGAACCTTATAGTTTAAAAATGATTACTAAATTTAAAGAGATAGCAAAACAACAAAACATTGCTGTGCAGCAGGGTATTTATTTAAGTTTATCGGGACCTACTTTTGAAACTCCTGCAGAATATAGAATGGTAAAACTAATGGGTGCAGATGCCGTTGGTATGAGTACAGTACCAGAAGTAATTGTTGCCAAACACATGGGTATGCACTGTCTGGGTATTTCTGTTATAACCGATCTAGGTATAGAAGGGAAGGTTGAAGAGGTTTCGCATGAAGCTGTGCAAAAAGCTGCAAAAGCTACAGGAAAAAGGATAAGCTTATTAGTACAACAATTTGTTGTTGAATATTAAAACATTGAGCCCAATCGAACCGATATGTTACTTCTTACTTAAGTAAACTGCAGCTCCAACTGTAACTTCATTCCAAGTTTTGCTTTCACCGTCTGGTCCTTTATGTTGTTCAAAGCAAGCTTTGGCTAAAGAAGCCAATGCAGATTGCGTATTCCAATTATCTAAGTTCATTGTACCATTAATTTCTACCAACTGCCCGCTAGCAATATAAGTTACAGGTATTTTTTGTTGTACACCATTCATTAATAGATCTATATCTCCGGTACCATCATCGTTTAAGTTCAACGTTCCGGTCAAAGAAAGGGTTGCTTCCATTATTCCGAAAAATAATTGTTTGAGTTTACCGTCTCGTTCATCATTATCAGAAAATAAACTACTAACCGGAATGCTAAATTTAGCGCCATTTAGCGCTTCAAATGCAGTAGCACTACTTTTACTATTGCTTATACTAATTTCTTTAAACTGACCGTTAACAGCAATTTTATCGGTGGTTTTATAACCTGTCCATTTAACTGTTATGGTTTTTTGTTCAATTGAAAATTGTGCAGGTTCTTTTTTTACTTCTTTTTTACAAGAAACGATTGCAAAACTCAGGAGAATAGCAAACGAAAAAACAGAGATTCTTTTTAAAAGTTTCATATTAGGAAATTTTTTGTTGTGTAATATTTTCTACCAATTCTATATATTTTTCTTTAGCCTCATCTTCACTTATATTATTCAATTGAAACATAGCATTTAGTTTAAAGGCATTTCTTAATTGACTTTCACCTGATGGTGTTGAGTATGTTTTACCTTTGGTTGCCAATTTATAATATGCATAAAATTTAAGCATGGTATCAGGAGGTAATTTTTGAGTCATAGCAGATGCTATCTCAAATGCTATTTCAAATCTTTTATCAAGCGTTTGCATTATATTCGGCAATTACGGTTTCTCCTCCAATTGATTTATCATTCAATGATACATTCACTTTCATGTCTAAAGGTAAAAAAATATCAATTCTAGATCCAAATTTTATAAAACCGGCATCTTTACCTTGAATAACAATTTCGCTTTCGGTTGCATAGTTTACAATACGTCTGGCAACTGCGCCTGCAATTTGTCTATATAAAATTTTACCAACGGTATCATTTTCTACAACAATGGTTGTTCTTTCGTTCTCTTCTGATGATTTTGGATGCCAAGCTACCAAATATTTTCCGGGATGGTATTTGATGAAAACTACTTTTCCACCTATCGGATACCTAGTTACATGAACATTTAGTGGTGACATAAAAATTGAAATCTGTCTGCGTTTATCCTTAAAAAACTCTTTTTCAACCACTTCTTCAATTACAACTATTTTACCATCTGCCGGAGCGATGATTTGATGAAGATTTTCGATGGTATTCCGCTTAGGGTTTCTAAAAAATTGAAGAATTAGTACATAAAAAAGTAGCAAAATAATCATGATCAATTTTCTAAGCCATTCAATGTCTAACAAAGCATCTGTCAAGAAAATCAACAATACTAAAATGACCATTGAGATTATAATAATGGTATATCCTTCTTTATGAAACATTTATATCTTTCTTATTATTTTAAAAATTAAGTTTAAATAATGTTGTATCTGACCATAATTGACAATAAGCATGAGCAAATAGAAACATTTTTATTTTTATTAAATAATGTGTAAATATACGTAAACAAAAGGTGCAGCAAAAATAACGCTGTCTAATCTATCTAAAAATCCGCCATGTCCGGGAATAAAATTACTACTGTCTTTTACACCGGCTTCTCTTTTGAATTTAGATTCAATCAAGTCGCCTAAAATACCAAAAACAACAACAATGGATGCAATAATTATCCAGTTTGTAAGAGATAAAGATGTTACGTATTTTGAAATAAAATAAGAACCAATTATTGCTGCAACTAATCCACCTAAAGCACCTTCAACTGTTTTGTTGGGCGAAACTTTTTCATATAATTTTGTCCTTCCTAATGTACTACCAACTATATAAGCAAAAGTATCACTAATCCATATCAATATAAAAACACCAATGATTATTTTTGGATGATAGGTTGTATTGATAAACGGTATTTGTGCTAGCAATGTAAATGGAATAACAATATATGCCAATGCTAAAAAGTAATGACCTAATTTACTTGATGTCAAACTGATTTTAGATTTGAATAATTGATAAATAAAAGGAATAAATATACTTATAATTAGAAAAAAGTGAAAATATTTGAAGTCTAGAATTGGTAGATTAGCAAACCTGAAATATAGTAAAGTAGCAACTATAAATGTCCATTTATAGCTCAGTTTTATCATTATTTTCAATTCATATAAGCACAATAACATTAATAAGTAAAAAATGAGGTAAAATGATTCTTTTGAATACAATATAGAACCAATGATTATGCTAATATAAATCAGACCGGATATTGCCCTTACAAGAAGTTCCCGCATTTTATAAATCTTCTAATAATAGCAAATATAGGCTTTTTGCATTATTATTACCGAAGTTTAAAAAGTCTTCATCAACCCTTTCAGGTATATAACTTTTTATAGAGCTTATATTGGTTGGAAAACCTTTATGGTATGTTTTTTTCAGTCCCATCAAGCTTTCACTTTTATTTCTAACCAACTGGCTGGTTTTAGCTATTACTATAAAATGCTCGGGTAAATTGGTTATCTTTTTTTCACGTAATTGTTCAGATGAAAATAGAATACTACCGTCTTGAGAAATTAAATGCTCACAATTGGTAAAAAAAGGATAATCATTGT
This sequence comes from uncultured Flavobacteriaceae bacterium, assembly GCA_964463085.1. GTDB lineage: Bacteria > Bacteroidota > Bacteroidia > Flavobacteriales > Flavobacteriaceae > Aureibaculum. The sequence continues at coordinate 10,434 of CAYXAZ010000052.1, forward strand.
TAATTTCAGAAGTACTTTCTGTTTCAATAATAGTTAAGACCTTTTTTAGATCATCATTAATGCAAACAACTTTTTCCCAATGGTTTTCATTAATAATATCTAAAAGGTTCTGATTTACATCTTCTTGATGAGTGCAATACAGGAATTTACCGCCCCTTTGAATAAAATTCTGCACAAAAGAATCATCTAAAGGAAGATCAGAAAAATCTGGCAGAATTGTATCAACAGGCTCATCAACAATAGGTTTTTGTTGGAAAAATTTTTTTAAAAGATTCATTGTTTTACTATGAGTTTCCCAAAAGTAAAAAAATATAGAAAGCTAAGCGAATTCTGTTGAAATCTCACCCTCATTGTTTACATCTTTTTGAGTCTCAGTAGTAGTTTTCTCAACAGTTTTTTCTGACTTTTTGTTAGCTGTATCTTCTTTTTTAACTACTAAAGGTTCTTTTACAAAAGGTCTTTTTCCAAATATCTTTTCTAGATCGTTACTAAAAATAACCTCTTTTTCGAGTAATAGTTCTGCCAATACAGTTAATTCTTTTTTATGTTTTTTAAGAATTTTTTGTGCACGTTGATATTGTTTTTCAATAAGTGCAGAAATTTCTTTATCAATAAGTTGTGCTGTTTCTTCACTATAAGGTTTAGTAAAAGTATAATCTGATTGTCCTGAAGAATCATAATAGGTAATATTGCCTATTTTTTCGCTTAAACCATACACTGTGATCATAGCACGGGCTTGTTTTGTGATTTTTTCTAGATCATTCAATGCGCCTGTAGAAATTTTATTAAAAATAACTTTTTCGGCAGCTCTTCCTCCTAAGGTAGCACACATTTCATCTAACATTTGTTCGGTTTGAACAATCATTCTTTCTTCTGGTAAATACCAAGCTGCACCTAATGATTGACCTCTAGGAACAATGGTTACTTTTACCAGAGGTGCAGCATGTTCAAGCATCCAACTAACAGTAGCATGACCAGCTTCATGAAAAGCGATGGTTCTCTTTTCTTTTTGAGTAATGATCTTATTTTTCTTTTCTAAACCACCAACAATTCTGTCAACAGCATCTAAAAAATCTTGATGATGTACTGCTTTTTTATCTTTTCTGGCTGCAACTAAAGCAGCTTCATTACATACATTAGCAATATCGGCACCTGAAAAACCAGGTGTTTGCTTGGCTAAAAAATCAATATCAACATCTTTAGCTAATTTTAAAGGTCTGATGTGTACTTCAAAAATTTCTTTTCTTTCATTCATGTCAGGTAAATCAACATAAATTTGCCTATCAAATCTTCCGGCACGCAGTAAAGCTTTGTCTAAAACATCTGCTCGGTTGGTTGCAGCTAATACAATTACATTTGTATCGGTACCAAATCCATCCATTTCAGTAAGGAGTTGATTTAATGTATTTTCACGTTCATCATTACCTCCTGTAATATTATTTCTTCCTCTGGCTCTACCAATTGCATCTATCTCATCAATAAAAATTATAGATGGTGATTTTTGTGCAGCTTGTTTAAATAGATCACGTACACGTGATGCACCAACACCCACAAACATTTCAACAAAGTCAGATCCTGATAGTGAAAAGAAAGGTACTTTTGCTTCACCGGCAACTGCTTTAGCTAATAAAGTTTTACCAGTACCAGGAGGACCAACCAATAAGGCACCTTTAGGGATTTTACCACCTAATTTTGTGTATTTACCCGGGTTTTTCAGGAAATCAACAATTTCTTGAACTTCCTCTTTGGCACCTTCTAATCCGGCAACATCTTTAAATGATGTTTGTACTTTTTGATCTTGATCAAATAATTTGGCTTTAGATTTACCGATGTTAAATATTTGTCCGCCCGGACCGCCACCGCCACCTGCACCAGACATACGACGCATGATAAAAATCCAAATAGCAATAATAAATATAAATGGCAACCACATAAAAATACCATCCCAAATACTGGTTTGCTTGGCATTATCTTTGTCAAAATCTAATTTATATTCAGATTTTTCAGCGTTTAATTCATTTTCGAAATTTTGTAGATCACCAAAATCATAAATATATAGTGGATTCTTCTTATTGAAAAGTGGACCTTTAGTTTTAGAATTATGTTTTTCTTTTTCTAAAGCGTCATCCTTTATGAAAATATGAGCATAATCATCATTTACAATAAGAATTTTTTTAATATCGTTATCCTGAAGGATTACTTTAAACTCATTATCAGATAGTTTACTGGTTGCTAAATCAGAACTATTTAAAAACTGATATCCTATAATTAATGCGAATAAAATTCCGTAAACCCAATAAAAATTGAATTTAAACTTGAATTCTTTAAGTGGTTTATTGTTTTTTTTATCTTGACTCATCTATTCTATAATCTTTATACTGTTTTAGCAGTTTCTATATTTGTAATATTTGCATCGCCCCATAACTCTTCAATGTTGTAATACTCTCTAATTTGTTTTTGGAAAATATGCACAACTACATTTACGTAATCTAATAAAATCCATTCAGCATTAGCTTCTCCTTCAACATGCCAAGGTTTGTCTTGTATAGCTTTACTTACTGTTTTTTGAACTGAACCTGAAATTGCATTGACTTGGGTATTTGAAGTCCCTTCACAAATAATAAAGTAATCACATGCTGTATTTTCAATTTCTCTCAGATCTAAAATGCTTATTTTTTGCCCTTTGACCTTTTCTATTCCTTTTACTACCTCAGTAATCAATTGATCAGCACTTACCTTTTGTTTCGTCATTAAATACCTTTAAATTTCTATGCAAATGTATTAATTTTATCATTATTGATGTCTTATATTTGCAATTATATATGAAGATAGTCAAACTTAATGCCATAGATTCTACAAATTCTTATCTAAAGGATTTAATCAAGCAGACTACCATTGAAAATTGGACTGTTATTGTTACCGATAATCAAATTAAAGGAAAAGGTCAATTTGATAATAGTTGGGTATCTGAAAAAGGTAAAAATTTAACATTCAGTATTTTAGTTAAGTTTGAAAGCCTAAAAGCCAAACAGCAATTTTATTTGAACTATAGTATTTCTATTGCTATATACAATGTATTAAAATATTATATTCCCAAAAAATTATCTGTCAAATGGCCAAACGACATTTTGTCAGCAAATCATAAAATTTGTGGAATTTTAATTGAAAGCTCTATAAATAATTCAAATGTTACCCATGCTATTATCGGAATTGGATTAAATGCCAATCAAGAAAAATTTCCTTCTAATATTTTAAATGCTAGCTCTCTAAAAATAGTAATGAATAAAACTATTGATAAAGAGGAGTTATTAGATAAAATACTACTTGAAGTTCAATATCAACTACATTTGATTCAACAACAAAAGTTTAAAGAGATAAAACAGCAATATGAAAGTATATTATATAAAAAAGGAGTGCCATCAATGTTTGTTGATGCCAATAATAGTGCATTTTTGGGTAAGATTGTTGGCGTAACTACTGAAGGTAAATTGAAGATTGAATTAGACGATGAATCGTTACAAGAGTATGATCTAAAAGAAATTAAATTTAAAAACCTTAGCTAACCCATGAATAATTCGGGTTAAGATTAGCCTTAAGTATTTAAAGCTTTTCTATATTTTGTGCTAAGGTATTGATAAATTTTTGTAATGGGTTTTTAATCATCATTGCCATCATCATATTGAATTTACCATCAAAGTTAAATTGTACTTCACTAGATTTTTCAGTTGTTTTTGTAATAGTAGCGATCAAGTTAAAAGGGAATTGCTCTAGAGCAGAACTTAAAACAATTTTATTTGATGGAATCTGCTCTGACATTTTAACTTTAATTTCTGGCATACCTCTTAAAGCGAATAGAAATCCATTTTCTTTAACCTCAAATTTATCGGTATCTTCAGGCATAATCTTTTCAAAATTTTCAACAACTGATAAAAATTCAAATAATTCATCATCAGATTTTTGAACATTTACTTTTGGGCTTTCTAAATTCATCTTTTAATTTTTTGTATGCTAGTTTTGGTAGTAATATATTTTATTTTTCCTCATAACTCATCCCGATAGCTATCGGAACTCATTCCACTCACTTGGGTTTTTACGCCAGCCTTGTAAAGTTGCTAATTCGCTTTCAGCTATATAACTTGTTTCAATAGCTTGTTGTAATAAATGATTATAATCACTCAAGGTTGTCAATTCTACATGGGCATCTATAAAGTTTTGTACTGCAAATTCGAAGCCATAAGAAAATATAGCTACCATTCCTTTAACTCTAATACCTTGTTCTTGTAATGCTTTTACTGCATTTAAGCTGCTTTTCCCTGTACTGATTAGATCTTCAACAACTACCACGGTTTGATTTTTATCAATTTGCCCTTCAATCTGATTTTGACGACCATGTTTTTTAGGTTCAGGTCTTACATAGATAAAAGGTACCCCCAGTTCTTGAGCAACCAAAACACCAATAGCAATGGCGCCCGTTGCAACACCTGCAATAACGTCTGGTTTACCATATTTTTCTTCGATTATTTTAGAGATATGCTCACGGATATAAGTACGGATTTGTACATGAGATAAGGTCACTCTATTATCACAATAAATAGGTGATTCCCATCCTGATGCCCAAGTAAAAGGATTTTCAGGACTTAATTTAATTGCCTTAATTTGTAATAATAACTCAGCTGTTTTTTTTGCTGTATTTTTTTCAAAAATCATAGCGTCAAAAATACATAAAATTTTTAATAAGAAATGTTTACAGTTTTTATAAATGATTACCCGATATACTTAACGGATAACTTACAGTATAGTACAGAAATTAATTTTTTTAGAATTATAGATATAAATGTTTTAGAGTTTATTAAAAGATTAAAAGTAGATGAGATGGAAGATTTATATTTATATGATGAAGATATAGAGATGCTTTTTGAAAAGTTTAAAAATAATTTTAAAGTGATTAAAGCTGCTGGAGGTGTAGTTATAAACAATAAAAATGAAACACTATTTATTTATAGAAATGATATATGGGATTTGCCCAAAGGGAAAATTGAAAATAGCGAAACTATAGAACAAGCTGCAATTAGAGAAGTGGAAGAGGAGACGGGAGTTAAGGAATTAGAAATCATAAAAGCATTAGATACCACTTATCATATTTATAAATATAAAGAAAAATATGTACTTAAAATTAGTTATTGGTTTGAGATGAAGACCCCTTTTACCGGACAATTATTTCCGCAGTTTGAAGAGGGAATTACAAAAGTTGAATGGCTTAATAAACAAGAAAAAAAAGAGGTTATGAAAAACACCTATGCTAATATTAAATTGTTGGTTGTAGACTTTATTTAACGTGAGCTCGAAGTGATAATTTTAGTTTTAGAACTGATAACTAGTGTTAAGTTAAGTGTACTGTGTCGTATAAGTCGCAGGTATTTTTGTCTCAGACGATGCAAAAAATATACGCCTAGCCATAGTTACGCAAGTATTTTTTAAAGAAGTATGGGGCAAAAAGAACAAGACTTGGTTTGGCTAAAGTATGCTTAACTTAACACTAGCCTTTTAAATGCGAGTTAATAACTTTAATGTCTCCTCGAGCGCAGTCGAGAGGTTTTTTAATAGTTCTCGATTGCGCTCGAACGGACAATGTTCGGTATATCAATGAATTTAACTTTATAATAAACATTTTTATGTCGAACTCACGTTATTTAACTTGCCAGTTCGAGTAATCCCGAGCATTCGAGATTATATCGAGAACAGTTTAGAAGGTTTAAAGATAAAGTTCTCGATACACTACTTAAAAACGTGGTACTAGAACTTGTAAAAAGTTACCTAATTCAACACATGATACTGAAAATGTGTTTTTTTATGGTAATGGTGGCAAAATAGTTGGATAATTCTTGCTTACGCTTATAATAAACGTATTTTTGCCGCTTCTAAAAAAACGGCGATTATGACTGAATTCATTATTAAACGAGCAAAAAATGCAAAAAATGATATTCTATCAGGCTTAACGGTTGCATTGGCTTTGATACCGGAAGCAGTTGCATTTGCATTTGTAGCAGGAGTTGATCCTTTAGTTGGTTTGTATGCAGCCTTTATGATAGGTTTGATAACTGCTGTTTTTGGAGGAAGACCAGGTATGATCTCAGGTGCAACAGGTGCTTTAGCAGTTGTAATGGTTGCTTTAGTAGCAAAAGGGAATGCGCTTGGAGTTGAAGGAGAAAATCTCGGACTGTATTATTTATTTGCTACCGTTATTTTAATGGGGTTTATACAAATGCTTGCAGGAGTTTTAAAACTTGGGAAGTTTGTACGTTTGATTCCGCACCCGGTAATGATGGGCTTTGTAAACGGATTGGCAATTGTGATTTTCTTATCGCAATTAGGAATGTTTAAAGAAGTTGTAAATGGTGAAAAAGTATGGATGGAAAGCGCACCACTTTTAATAATGATAGGGCTTGTTGGTTTAACAATGGCAATTATGTTTGGTTTACCAAAACTGACTAAAAAATTGCCTGAGGCTTTAGTAGCAATATTGGTGGTTTCCGCCATTGTGATTTTTGGAAATTTAGAGGTAGCAACTGTTGGTAGTTTTATAAGAGATGGAGGAGGAGGAGGCTTAAAAGGAGGTTTACCACAATTCCAATTTGACATTTTTAATAAAGTACCATTTAACTTAGAAACTTTAAAATTTATATTTCCTTATGCCTTGATCTTGGCGGCAATTGGGTTGATAGAATCATTAATGACCTTGAATTTAATTGATGAATTAACTGAAACCAGAGGAAACTCAAACAGAGAATGTTTAGCACAAGGTGGCGCAAATATTGTTACTGGATTATTCGGTGGAATGGGAGGCTGTGCTATGATAGGGCAATCGTTAATTAATATAAAAGGTGGAGGTAGAGGTCGTCTTTCGGGTATTGTAGCTGCCTTGTCATTATTAGCCTTCATTTTATTTGCTTCGGGTTTAATTGAACAAGTGCCAATTGCAGCTTTAGTAGGCGTTATGTTTATGGTGGTTATAGGTACTTTCGCTTGGAGTAGTTTTAGAATATTAAATAAAATTCCTATCAGTGATGTTATTGTGTTGATTGCAGTTTCTGCTTTAACTGTAATTTTCGATTTAGCCATTGCAGTGATTGCAGGTGTTATTATTAGTGCATTGGTATTTTCTTGGGAAAACGCAAAACGTATTAGAGCGCGTAAACGTATTCGTGAAGACGGTACTAAAGTTTACGAAATATGGGGACCACTATTTTTTGGATCTGTCATTGCTTTTAATGAGAAATTTGATGTAAAAGGCGATCCTGATAAAGTGGAAATTGATTTTGTAGAATCACGTATTAGTGATCATTCAGCATTGGAGGCAATTTTTAATCTGGTAAATAAATATGAAGCTGAAGGAAAAACGATCAAGTTAAAACACCTGAGTGAAGATTGTAAAATATTGCTGTATAAAGCAAGTCCGAAATTTCACGAAGTGATTGTTGAAGACATTGATGACCCACGTTATCATTTAGCAGCAAATCCTGAAAAGTTTACAAAAGGGCTTTCAGAGTATAAGGATTTGTAGATTGTTTGAGCGGTTTTGTTTATCGGTTACTGTATGGTGTCGTAGCATCCTTTAGGGCATTATACAGATTATTGCGTACTCATATTTCCTTCTTTTACTGCAAATGAGTAAATCTTTCTCATGATAGGATAGATTTTTTCTAGCTGGTTGATTGTAACTGACGGGGCTTGATATGTCACCATTGTACCAGCAGTTGTTGTATGTGCTGCTCTATTTCTCTCTGTTATTAAATTATTTAAAACAGCATCCAATACTAATTTTTCACCAGTACTATTAAGACTAATCTCTAATTGTTCCATGCGTATAATACCAATAGTTTGCAACATCATTTTCCTGAAATTAGTATTGTATTTAAAACTGTAATTTTTATTTACAATATTATTCATTATGTCTCTATAAACTATTGTACGAATTTTGTCCTTTACACACCTTTCAGCCACTTTATCAAAAGACTCTTCAATCCAACTGCACAGCTCCATAACCGCAAGTTTAGCATAATGAGTCGATCTCGGATGACTTGTTGAGTTGTGATAGTTGTCGAGATCTTCAAGAAGTTTTTTAATGTCTTTTATCAAGATCATGTCTAACCAAAAATTTCAACAGCTCTATTTAACCTATTTATTACCTTTCCCTTCTGAGCAACCCCCTCTTTTAACGCATCAGTTGAAAATAAACCATCTCTTACTAATTGTTGATACTTTGGATGTAAATCATCTTGATTATTTCTTAACGTGTTTAAATTTCTTTGTATACCAACATAAACAGCTTCAATAATTGATTTACTCAGTTTTCCAATTGGTTGACTTCCAAAAATTCTATTGTAGATAATATCAATTACGGCATCAAATTCTTTTCGCAAATTTTCAATGACCACATTGCTCAAATCACGTCTTTCAAACATAAAATCATTTAACCATTTGCTTAGTTTACCACTGTAATTTTCATAATCCGTTGAAAAGGCAAGGAATCTGAGATTTAACTCCTCGAATGCAAACCGGTAAGTTTTGTCAGGATTTATTGCAAATGCACTTTGATAAACTGGATGCTTGACCAATGATTTCAAGAAATCATTGAAACTTCCACTATAGATACAGTTTCTTATTTCTTGATTATTTAATTTGGAACCTCCTGAATTAAGTCTGTGAAAAATTGTAAATAAATATTCAAGATGACTTTTTTTCTTATGATCACAACGGATTACTGTGATTGGAATTGTAAGATTTTGTACTCTTGAATAATAAGTTGGATTATTTTTCCTTATGGATTTAACTGATTTACCGGACAACTTTTTGTCAATGTCTTCTAAAGAAGAAAGTTCCCATTCATCTTTTGAAAGAAAATTGATGATTGTTTGAATTCTTTGAAGTCCGTCTATGACATATCTTTCATTAGCTTCAAAATCAAAACTAAAGCACATACTTGGAATCGGTAGCTGTTTTACTAACGAGTCAACGAACCTTGTTTGTGAAGGTTTAGGCCATACTACATCACGTTGAAAATATGGTTGTATTTCAATTTGTCCAGTTTGATACATTCTGTATATATCTGCACATGATCTAAGTTCGTTAAAAGCAATGATATCTTTAGGGGGGAGCTCATCAAAATCATCCTCAGAACTTTGATTAACTTCTTCTTTTATCGATTCGTCAAAAGGATATTCTTCTTCTTTTTCCATATTGTTTATTTAATTGTGCACAACGTAAGGATTTATATTTGTTTTAGGCTCTAGTTTAAAGTAACGTTGCTGTTCATATCCCATACATAATAAGGGTTTATAAGTTTTATAGATATAATTTCGCTGTAAAATAATACAGAATATGAATTTTTAAGTTTTAAAATAAATTATATCAACGCAAACCTAAACTAGAGTCTTGTTTTAATAGTTTATGTCCACTGTTAAACGAAGTTAACCTTTTTCTACTAGAAAGTCAAATAAACAAAAAAGCCTGAGTGTTAACTCAGGTTTTTGTATAAGCAAGAAATTGTTTTTATTTTATTTTATCAACTACAGCTTTAAAAGCTTCAGGATTGTTCATAGCTAAATCAGCTAAAACCTTTCTGTTCAATTCAATATTATTGGCTTTTACTTTACCCATAAATTGAGAATATGACATACCATACTGACGAGCGCCAGCATTGATACGTGTTATCCATAAACTTCTAAAATTACGTTTGTTGTTTTTTCTATCGCGATAAGCATAAGACATTGCTTTTTCTACCGCATTTTTGGCTACTGTATAAACGTTTTTACGTCTGCCAAAATAACCTTTGGCTTGTTTTAATATTTTTTTTCTACGAGCTCTCTTAGCTACTGAATTTACCGATCTAGGCATAATCTTCTAATTTTTTTGAGTTAGGCAGTCCCACACTCGGGGTCATTTTTTATTGGCACTAACACAGGGTTATTAATTTTTACCAAATAAACTTTTTGTTTATTTCAATTTTAATTGTTTTAACACATTCATTCTATCAGCTTTGTGTACCAAGCCGTCATGTGTTAATTTAAGCTTACGCTTTTTAGATTTTTTAGTCAAAATATGACTTTTAAAAGCGTGCTTTCTTTTAATTTTACCAGTACCAGTCAGCTTGAAACGCTTTTTAGCACTAGATTTTGTCTTCATTTTAGGCATCTGTTCCTATCTTTTTATACTGAACTCGTTTCAGTATCTGTTTATTACTTACTTCTTGCTTACTATTTTCTATGTTGTTCTAAAAAATCAGATTCAACATTTTATTTTCTGTTTTGCATCTCCCTAAATTACGCCTCCTATCTTTTGGATAGTCCCGATAGCTATCAGGAGGGAGATAGGCTTATTTCTTTTTTGGAGCTATAAACATTGTCATTCTTTTACCTTCCAATCTTGGCATTTGTTCTAACTTGCCATAATCTTCAAGCTCTTGGGCTAATCTTAATAATAAGATTTCACCTTTATCTTTATAGATAATTGAACGACCTTTAAAGAAAACATACGCTTTAAGTTTAGCTCCATCACTTAAAAACTTAATAGCATGTTTCTTTTTAAATTCATAGTCATGGTCGTCTGTATTCGGACCAAAACGTATTTCTTTTATAACAACTTTAGTAGCCCTAGACTTTAGGTCTTTTTCACGCTTCTTTTGTTCGTACAAAAACTTTTTATAATCTATTATTTTACAAACAGGTGGCTTGGCGTTAGGAGATATCTCTACCAAATCAAGTTCTAATTCAGCAGCAATTTCTTTTGCTTTTGCTAACGGATAAACATCAATGGTGACATTATCACCAACTAAACGAACTTCTTCAGCTCGAATTTTATCATTAATCTTGTGCGGATCCTCTTTGATTATTCTCCAAGGTTTTCTGCCTCCTCTTCTTCTAATTGCTATGACTATAAAATTTATGTTACCTTAAAGATAACTGTTAAACTAAAATTGTTTTAATGTACTTTTTATTTCTTGTGCTACTACAGATGAAAATTTTTCAACTGTCATTTTTCCTAAATCTTCACCACCATGTCTTCGTACTGAAATCACTCCACCATTTTCTTCCTGTTCACCAATGATAATCATAAACGGAATCTTCCCTACTTCAGCATCACGAATTTTCTTACCCGTCTTTTCACTCCTATCATCTACGAGGGCGCGAATTTCGTAATTTTCTAACAAATCTAAGACTTTTTTCGTATAATTTTTATATTTATCACTAATAGGCAGTAAAATAGCTTGCTCTGGCGTTAGCCAAAGAGGAAAATTACCACCTGTATGTTCTAATAATAATGCAATAAATCGTTCCATAGACCCAAAAGGCGCACGATGTATCATGATAGGTCTGTGTAATTGATTGTCAGCACCTTTATAAGTTAAATCAAAACGCTCAGGTAAGGTATAATCAACTTGAATAGTACCTAACTGCCAATTTCTACCCAATGCATCTTTGACCATAAAGTCTAATTTCGGACCATAAAAAGCAGCTTCGTCGGTTTTTACTACATAATCCAACCCTTTATCTTCAGCGGCATTGATAATAGCCTGCTCGGCAATCTCCCAATTTTTTATATCGCCTATATATTTATCAGGATTTTCAGGGTCTCTTAAAGAAACTTGTGCTGTGTAATTATCAAACCCTAAAGATTGTAACACATATAATGATAAGTCAATTACGTTTTTAAATTCTTGATCAACTTGATCTGGAGTACAAAAGATATGTGCATCATCCTGTGTAAAACCTCTTACACGAGTCAAGCCATGTAGTTCACCACTTTGCTCATATCTATATACAGTACCAAACTCTGCAAAACGTTTTGGTAGATCCTTATATGAATAAGGTTTGTTATTATAAATTTCACAATGATGAGGACAATTCATGGGTTTTAATAAAAACTCTTCATCATCTTTTGGTGTATGTATCGGCTGAAAACTATCTTCACCATATTTGGCATAATGACCAGAGGTTATATACAATTCTTTTTGACCAATATGTGGTGTCATCACCATTTCATAACCAGCCTTTTTTTGTATTTTTTTTAGAAATTGTTCTAATCTTTCACGTAAGGCAGCTCCTTTAGGTAACCATAAAGGTAAACCTTGACCAACTTTTTGAGAAAAGGTAAACAGTTCAAGTTCCTTCCCTAACTTTCTATGGTCTCTTTTTTTTGCTTCTTCAAGCAATTCAAGATATGCTGTTAACTCTTTTTGTTTCGGAAAAGAAATTCCATACACACGAGTCAACTGCTTATTATTTTCATCACCACGCCAGTAAGCTCCAGCAACACTCATTATTTTTACAGCTTTTATAAATCCGGTATTTGGTAAATGTCCACCACGACATAGATCTGTAAAGTCAGCATGATCACAAAAGGTAATTTCACCATCAGCTAGGTTTTCAATCAACTCAACTTTAAATTCATTATTTTGAGCTTTATAATAAGCTAGCGCATCAGCTTTAGAAACTGCTCGCATCTTGAATTCAAATTTCTGACGTGCAAATTCCAGCATTTTATCTTCAATTTTTTTGAAGTCATTATCAGATATACTTATATCTCCAAAATCAACATCATAATAAAATCCGTTTTCTATAGCAGGACCAATGGTTAATTTTGCTTTCGGATAAAAATGTAAAATAGCTTGAGCCAAGATATGAGCAGAAGAATGCCAAAAAGTTTTTTTGCCTTCATCATTATTCCAAGTATATAATATTAAAGAACCATCTTCGGTCAATTTGGTTGAGGTTTCAACTATATTGTCATTAAAGCTAGCCGAAATAACATTCCTTGCCAAGCCTTCACTAATACTTTTTGCAATATCCATAGGAGTGCTATTTATAGCAGTTTCCTTAATTGATCCGTCAGGTAATGTAATCTTTATCATTATAGTTTACTAAAATAAGGATGCAAAGATATTCAAAACTCTTAAATTAATAAGATAAAAAAGCAGGTATAATTCCAACTATAAAACACTGTAAATAAATCCATTAAAAACACCTTTAAAAAATAATCAAAAAAAGGTTAAAAAAAAGTTGTCAAAAAGGAAAAAGGATTTACATTTGCACCCGCAAAGAAAAATAAGTTTTATGGTTAAGATGACCAGATTTTAGAAATAGAATAAAAACTTATAAAAGTTGCAAAATAAAGTTGCCAGATAAAAAAAGAGTTTTATCTTTGCAATCCGAAATAAAAAAGATTCAGAAATGAGTCTGCTTTTTTTCATCAAAGTTCATTGAAACAATATAGAATTGACAGCGTAAAATTGAGTAAGATTGCAGGTAAGGTATTGATGCGAATTGGTACTAGAATCTGAGATTTTTTTTTGAGGCTTTTCATTAGAAAACTAGAGATGTGGCAACACGTCTCACACGATACATACAATGGAGAGTTTGATCCTGGCTCAGGATGAACGCTAGCGGCAGGCTTAACACATGCAAGTCGAGGGGTAACAGGGAAAGCTTGCTTTTTGCTGACGACCGGCGCACGGGTGAGTAACGCGTATACAATTTACCTTATACAGGGGGATAGCCTTTAGAAATGAAGATTAATACCCCATTGTATTGAGGTGTGGCATCACACTTTAATTAAAGATTTATCGGTATAAGATGAGTATGCGTCCTATTAGCTAGATGGTGAGGTAATTGCTTACCATGGCAACGATAGGTAGGGGTCCTGAGAGGGAGATCCCCCACACTGGT
>CAYXAZ010000053.1:0-23943 GCA_964463085.1 uncultured Flavobacteriaceae bacterium
AGTAAAAATCAAACATAAACAATTAAAGTAACTGTTGTGAATTGCTTTCAAAATTGTATTTTTACTTAGCATTCACAGTTCATGGACTGAATGGCACCGTGTCGTTTTAGTTGTGAATTGCTTTCAAAATTGTATTTTTACTTAGCATTCACAGTTTTGTAACAGATAAGCAATGAAGCATATCTGTTGTGAATTGCTTTCAAAATTGTATTTTTACTTAGCATTCACAGTGTTATATGCAGATCAATTTTATGATTACAAGTTGTGAATTGCTTTCAAAATTGTATTTTTACTTAGCATTCACAGTACATTTCATTTAATAGTTCAGAGGGGAATAGTTGTGAATTGCTTTCAAAATTGTATTTTTACTTAGCATTCACAGTAAATACAAAATAGATTAGGTATAAAGTATAGTTGTGAATTGCTTTCAAAATTGTATTTTTACTTAGCATTCACAGTGCTTTAGACATTGCTAGTGTTTTAGGAATTGTTGTGAATTGCTTTCAAAATTGTATTTTTACTTAGCATTCACAGTAATTCGTTAATTGTTGTTGTTTCAACCTTGTTGTGAATTGCTTTCAAAATTGTATTTTTACTTAGCATTCACAGTGAATCCTAGAAGGATTAACATCATCAACTTGTTGTGAATTGCTTTCAAAATTGTATTTTTACTTAGCATTCACAGTAAGGCAAACCTGAAGGATACATTAAAAACGGTTGTGAATTGCTTTCAAAATTGTATTTTTACTTAGCATTCACAGTACGTTAAAAGAGCGGAGCGGAAGTATATTAGTTGTGAATTGCTTTCAAAATTGTATTTTTACTTAGCATTCACAGTATACCAAGCCTTAAAAATTTGATATACTGTGAGTTAGGTATTTGTATAGGATTTTAAAAACGAGTATACCTCTAAAACAATTCCAGTTGTTGGGTAGGTTTTTCTAATTCTGTTGGTTTTTGCCCATGGAAGAGTTCCATCATACCAAATTGTTTATCGGTTACTTGCATCACACCAACTTTACCATGTTCTGGTAAACTCAATTTCACACGTTTTATATGTACTTCCATATTTTCTCTACTGGCGCAAAATCTCATGTAAATAGAAAATTGAAACATGGTAAATCCGTCGTCCAATAAATTTTTCCGAAAGCGTGATGCTGCTTTTCGGTCTTTTTTTGTTTCTGTTGGTAAGTCGAAAAACACTAGAACCCACATACTTCTATATTGATTTAATCGTGAAAAATGATTACTATCCATAAATAGGATATAATATTTTACGGCTTATACCTGCAAAACATTCGTATAATGAATTGGTTGTTCTGCTCATTGCCACCATTAACGGACTTTGCTTGCCGTCAAGTAATACATCCATAACAGGTAAATGTAATAAGCTCATTTTTAATGACGTATTCATTTCATCATAAGATTCGCCTGAATGTATAATATCGTTAACTAATACATCAACATAGACCCTATATGGCTCCATTATATCATCTGCTAAACAAAAAGCATTGTATTTATTATGGTGAAAAATACCAACAGAAGGCAACATACCAGAACTTACCAAAGCTCTGGCCGTAATGCCTCTTAAAATAGCATAACCATAATTTAATAATTGATTCGGTGGATTACCCTGAGGTTGTCTCGTAAAGTTTTCCAATTTAAAAATATGTTTCCAGTAATATACAGCAGCTCTACTTTCATGATTTTCTAAATCGCCACTTTTTACTTCATTAGCCCATTTATACATTTTGCGTGCAGGAACACCTTGTTTTTCTAAAAAATTAGCTTGATTTATAATTTTCACACTAATGGTTTGCTGCCATAAATTTTTTTGCAAAGGTACACTAGCATTCAATTGATGTCGAATACGTTCGGTTTGCTCGCTATGACCTACCAAAGGTTGCAATAAACTTATTGGTAAATGAAAACTATCACAATTAATGATAGCAGCTTTATTTTGTATCAATTTTGAGATCAAACCATTTGTAATAGTAATTTGTTGATTTTCTAATACTAACATTCCAACATCTTCAATAGGGATGGTTTTAGTTTCTTTATCATCCTCAGGATACTTAATAACTAATTGCTTATTTTTTGTACTTAAATAGGCTGGATTGCTAAAAAATAGGGTTCGTTTTATCATTACCAACCTATTTAATTATTTTTATTATATTTCCTAATTTGTCTATTTCTAATTTCCAACACACATCTTTTATCATTATTCCATTAATAGACTTCTCCATTTTATTTAAAGAAGAAAACTCAAATTTATTTTTAATTGAAGTTGTGATATTGTTTTGGATAAAAAAGCATTGATAAGTTGAACTACTAACAGCTTTATAAATTCTACTAACCTGTTCTTTTGATAGATTTTTGAAATTAAAAGAATTAGAGTTATCCATTTCTTCTTCAGTAGGAATATAAACTAAATCATTTGGAGATAATGAAAACAAGAATTGCCCCTTTGTATTACTAATTGGTACATCTGTACGTTCATTTTTTGGCAAATGCGCTACTTGTTTTTGATGCTCTATTACCTCATTTAAAGGTATAGTTTCAAATATGCGTTTCTTTTTTTCTTTATCCCAATATATTGCAAAAAACAGGTTTGTTCCTTTTGCTGCTTCAACATATTTATCTTTTTTGTTTCCAGAAAAACCAACCATAAATCTACTTCCAATCTCATAAAGTCTCACTTTATAAATGGGTTGATGTTTTTTTCCATTATTAAGAACCAGTATGTTTTTGTTTAACTCTTCTACACCATCTGAATTAAAAGCTAAGTCAAACTGTATTTTATCTTCTTTATTAATATAATTTTTCAAATGATTTTTTAAAATTCTTTGAATACTTTTGTCTGTAATCTTTTCAAGATGTTTTAGTGTTTTAATTTCTGATAACGAAATTCTTGATGCAGTAGCTATTTTTCCTTTAGGTACAGGAATATCTAATTTACCAGAAACCGTTTCTTTATGCATCGGTTTCCGTATTGCCCAATTATTACCTTTTGTTTGTTTTACTAATTCTTTTTTATAGTGTCCATCTTTTTTTACCCATTGCCAAGTTTTATTATTTGTTTTATTAATTACACGTGTATTCTGTTTAAAACTAATAATTGTTTTTTCTAAAATAGATTTTGCTTCTATTGAAAATTCTCTCCAAGGATGTAAAAAGTGTTTGGTATAATGCCCTTCTTTATTTTTTGTAAGCAATGCGTCTCTTAATCCATAATTCTTTTTTTCTGCATTTAAAGCTCCCAGATAATTGGTGTGCTTTTTTGTGCAACAAGCAATAACCAAAGCATCTAAAGCATGATGTCTATGGTCTATTCGTTTTTTATTGAATCCTTTTGAAATATCATCAGGGACTTGTGTTCTAAAAAACTTTTTACCAGTTTTTTTACCATTAATTAATTGTTGATCCTCATACCCAAAATCATTAGAATTGGTCATTTCATTTAAGCGTTTAAATCTTGGTGCTATAAGTTCGTTCCACTTATCATTTAATCCCCAATCTTGTTTTAATTTGGAAGTAATAGAACCTGTTACAGGAACAATATGTTTTGATGTTACTTCTTGTTCATTATCTTCTCTTACCAAATTACTCAATAAACCTTTTATTAATTTACTAATGTATCTACTGTCATTTAATTGTCGGTTTATAAATCCTTCTGGTATATCCTCACTTAATAATTTTTTAAGTTTACTTCGACTATTTTTAAAATATTTACCACAATGATTTTCATACTCTTCTAATTTAAGGATAGGAAAGCCATCAACTATGCTACCTCCTTTTTTTAGTATATACTCATAAGCAGTCATATTGCCCTTATCTCCATTTACGTCACTTTCACAAATTACTTTATTACTCATAGAGTTGTCAAAATATCGTGATTGTGGAATGATATGCTCTATTTGATAATCGGTTGTAAACAATTTGCTCATTGGTATTATTCTTCCTGTATATGGAGAAATATACTTTTGTTCTAGCCATAATTTATATTTAATAATTTCTGATTTTGAAGGCGAATTATTTTTTCTTATTTTCTCAATATCATCACTTATATTATCAATACTTTGACAAACCCCATCTTCATAAATTTTTAAAATCTCCTGTTGACTAGGTGAATAAGGTTTAACTTCTGTAACACCATCATTCATTAACTCTTTTAAAATTTCTTTTATTCTATGATTTGTGTTTTCATTAATCGTGTTTTGCTTTGAGATTTTTTCACGTTTCTTTTTGTCATTTTTTATTTCTCTTCCTAATTCTATATGAATTTCATCGAAGAAATTTTCTGCTCCATTACCATAATAATCCCAAATATCTCTAACAGTTCGCAAGGTTTCTGTCACAACTTGTTCAACAATTGGATTACGCAAACTATGTTGTTTAAAACCGTTTAAAAACGTTGTAATATCTTTTGGTTGCTTCCATTGTGTAATACTACTTGCCTCTGAATGGCGATTATATACTGCATAACAAGCTTGATAAGTATTCAAACCTTGCAAAGGATTTTTATCTTTAAAATCTATAAAGCTTTTTAATAGTTTTTTTGGAATATCATCATCAGAAAGTCGAATTAGTTCATTTTCAAAATTTTTATCTTCTCTTTCAACTTTAATATGTTTAACTCGTTCTATTATTGCAGTTATTCTTTCTTTAACATTATTTGGTATTTCATTTTCATACCAATAACTTCCTCTACGCATTAAAGGCAATAGTTTTTTTATTGCTTTTTCAGAATAAGCTCCATAATCACTTTTAAAAGGCGGAAATTTTTTGAAGTTCTCTACAAAAGAATCTTCATCAATACTATTTTTAATAGCAAAATTTTTAATCGCTTTCTCAAATTGATTTTTATCTTTTACAGAATAGATAATATGCCAAAGCTTGTATTCTACTTCTGAGCTTAAAAATGAATCTACATCAATATTTTTTACTTTTTTTAACCTTGAAATAAATTGTGCTTTTGTTTCATTACAAGGATATTTTTTATCTTCAACATAGTTCCAACGATACTCAGAATTATCTTTCTTTTGCTTTGGTATTAATTTTTTATCACTAAAATATTTAATAATTTGATGCTGTTCTATTTCTTTTCGCGTGCTTAAAAAATCAAATAAATCAACCCAGTCTTCCTCTTTCTGAAGTAATTGAGAGGTGATATCAGCATCTTCTTTTCCTTCAGTTTTATAAATTTTGAAGTTCTTTAAAAATTGCCATAATCTAAATTCTAAAAATAAAGGATGTGATTTAGATATTGTCTTTAAATATTGTTTTGGCTGTAGGACATCATTTTTTTTAAATATTCTATACTCGTATTGACAATTTGCTATTGTAGATTTTTTACTTTTCAATGGGCGTTGATAAAAAATAATATCACTGGTAAATAAATAATCAAAACCTTTTTCTTTTATACTATTTTGATGTGCCTCATTTCTAGGATATAACTCTTGAATGCAAAATAAATACAAATCTTTATCCAGAAACTCTGGATGATGTTGTAGTTGCTCTTTAATAATTTTTGTAAATTCATCCTTATAAAACTCACGTTCTATTGTTTTTACAAGTTTGCCCCTTATTTTTTGTGTAGGATTTTGTAAAAGTGTTTCGTAAATATATTGCCCAACTGTTTTATTTGAGACATTAATATTTTGCTCTGTTTTCTTCTTTATGGCAATCCAATCTTTTTCAGAATCTACTGCTCTAAAGCTTCTTTTTATATTTCCTTCCTTATCCTTTTTTAAAGAACCATCTTTTTCTTTATTGGTTGTAATTATGAATTCTTTCGTTTTTCCAATCCAATTACTCAAAGGTTCTTTACTTTGTCTTCTGTAAATCCAATCGTTTTCTAAAATAACATTATACCAAGTTCCTTTAGTGTTTTTGTCTTCGGTAGCTGTAACATTTTTTACCTTTAAAGTGTAAAATTCTTCCTGTTTACTATTGTCCTCAAGCTCTTCACCTCTTAATTGGAAATATCCGCGTTTTTGATTAAAATTAAGAATTATCCAAGCCAGTTCTTCTTTAGATATTTTAGTTGATAACGCCTTTTTACGCAAATAATAAAGCGTCCAATCATATGGAATTTTTGCATCTTGATGGTTTGCTTCAAATTCTTTAACCATTTCGTTAAACGAATCCATAAAAATAAACTTGTGTTTACCCTGCTCATCTTTACGATAGTTAAGTTTTACTTCTGTATTTTTTTTAAACTGCCCAAAATGTTTTTCAAAGTCAATAGAATTAGAATAATGTTTTGGTAAAAATCCAAGAATATTTAAAACTCTGTGTAGTCGTTCTCTGCGTAAATTATTTCTTTGGTACAATCTCCGAACTCCTCTATAACTTGTGCGTTCTGCTGTTTGAGATATTGAAACTCCTGAGTCAAACTTCCCTAAAACATCTTGACTCATAGGAATAATTCTACTTCCTAAGCCTTTAATATTACCTTCTTTTTTATGAAAATCTGTTTCTATTAAAGACCATCCAATACTGTTTGTTCCTAAATCTAATCCTAATATCTTTTTCACTTTTATTTTTTTAAATAATTACTGCTTAAAATTAAGCATTTATAGGATGTAAAAAAAGGGGGTTTTTCCCCTTTTTTACTTTTCAATTTTTATGTATATTGCAGTTCAATTTTGAAAGCAATTCACAATAAGGATTATTCCGTTGTGAAAACATTCAAAGCGGCAGGTTAAGTCTTTGTCGCTTTTTCTTTTTTCTATAATTAGAGATATTTAATTATTTTTATTAATCAAGTCGATAAACCCCATTAAAACAATAATTTTCTTCTATTTTGTAATAAAAGGAAAATTTAATAAATGTTAATTATAAAAATGAAAATTAATTATTAATAATAAAGAAAGACCATCATAAAACATATGTTTTTTGACAGCCTTTCAATGTGATTAAACTTTCATTACTTAAGCTACAAATCATAAACACCAAGAGATTAATCGCTATAACCAAAAGACAGCTTTAAACAGCAACTTTTCAATTATCTTCAATAATTTCACTATTACGATGCATTTCTTTCATCAATATTTAGAACATCTTGTAACTTAGAAATATCTTTTCCTATTTTATCATCAAGTACCCTAGCATATATTTGAGTAGTAGAAAGTTTACTATGACCCAATAATTTAGATAACGTTTCAATAGGTACCCCATTAGAAAGAGCCACTGTAGTAGCAAAAGTATGACGAGCTACATGACAAGTAAGATTTTTAGTAATACCGCAAATAACAGCAATCTCTTTAATATACGTATTCATTTTATGATTAGAGTACACAGGAAGTAACCTATCAGAAATATCAAAATCATGATACCTTTCTACAATGTTCAAAGCCTTATACAATAACGGAATTCTAACAGGAGTAGAACTTTTCTCTCTATAAAGAAAAAGCCATTTCTTACCATCAATACCATACACCAAATTATCCTTTGTAAGATTCTTTAAATCAATATAAGACAACCCAGTATAACAAGCGAAAATAAAAATGTCTCTAACCAGTATATGCCTTTTCACATGCAATACAACTTCCTCTAATTGTTGCAACTCAAGAGCAGAAGAAAAAGGCCTGTCATACTTAGTATAATTTACATCATAATTCAAAAAAGGATTCTTTTCTATCCACTCTAACTTAACGGCTAAATTCATCAATTTATTAAGACGCTCCAAATGCTTCATAATACCGTTATTTTTCAATGCTTGCTTACTGATATTATTTTTTCTATTCCTTAAAAACTGTTCAAATTCCAAGATGAAATTATAGCGAATATACAGTAAAGATATATCAGGCATTTTCAGTTTATTATTCAAAAAAGCAGTAATATATTTAGAAGTAGCCTTATAATTCTTAAGAGTTCCTTTTGCTAAAACACCTTCCATTTTAGAAGCATGATAAACATCTAACCTGAGTAATGTCATTTGATTATCATCCAATTTTAAATACCTAGCTTTAATTGATTGCGCAGTAATATGCTTGCCTTCCCTTAGAAGTTCCTTATAAGAATTTGTAATGTCGGCAAAAACAATGTCCAATTCCTCGTTAAGTACCCTTGCAGCAGCACTTCTTCCAATTGCCCTGCTCATCTTACTATCCCAAGAATCAATAGGGTGGGATGTGCTTAAACTAACTTCAGCTCGTTTACCATTGACCGTAATTCTTGCATAAATAGGAGCAAGACTATTTTTTCTCTTAGCAGTATTTTGCCAAATTAGAATTTTGAATGTTTTTGAAGTTTTCATTTTTCTTTCGTTTAAGTGAATAAATAAATCTTAACGAAAGTCAAATCACATAGAAAGCTCTGCTTTCTGAAATAAAAGATACGAAAAAAAAGATAAATGGTTAGGTAACCGAATAGGTAACTTTTTTTTCAAGATTAAAGCATATCATATGAAATCAAAAAATATTAAATGTCTAATAATCATTAAATTAACATTTAATTGATGTCATATGATATGACCTTTGTCGGGGTGGCAGGATTCGAACCTGCGGCCTCCACGTCCCAAACGTGGCGCGATAACCGGGCTACGCTACACCCCGAAAATTACGAAGCAAATACTTCATATCAATCTTAACAATATTTCAATTCGAACCTGACTTTTAGTAGTCCGGTTCTGGGCGGAGTTTATCTCGAGCATGTCGAGAGGCTACACCCCGAAAATTACGAAGCAAATACTTCATATTAATCTTAACAATATTTCAATTCGAACCTGACTTTTAGTAGTCCGGTTCCGGGCGGAGTTTATCTCAAGCCTGTTGAGAGGCTACACCCCAAAAAATGGATTGCAAATATATAGTTTTTATTAACAAAATCAATAAATAAAAATTTGTAAATTCATATCCTATAAAAACTACTATTATGAAGCTAAATTTTTACTATTTTCTGTTCTTAATTTTTATAAATAACCTAGCTTTTGCACAGCAAGAAAAGTCATCGATAATAGCTGAGACCTCTCAACAAATTGATTTTAAAACCGAGGTTGTAATTTCAGATTTAAGCATTCCGTGGGGGATGGCTTTTTTACCAGATGGAAGTATGTTGATTACTGAAAAATCAGGTGAACTTATCCATTTTAAAAATGATAAGAAAATTATAATTAAAGGCTTACCTGACATTAAAGTTCAGGGACAAGGAGGATTGTTAGATATTAAATTACATCCGGACTATGAGAATAACGGATGGATTTATATTTCATACGTTTCTTCAGAAGGTGAAGGTAGTGGAGCTAATACAGCTATTATGAGAGCAAAATTAGTTGGTGATAAATTAATAAATAGAGAATTACTTTATAAAGCATCTCCTAATAGTAAAAAAGGCCAGCATTTTGGTTCAAGAATAGAATTTGATGATAAAGGTTATTTGTATTTTTCTATTGGAGATCGGGGAAGTAGGGATGTGAATCCGCAAGATTTGACTAAGGATGGCGGGAAAATATATCGCTTAAATGATGATGGCTCTATTCCGTCTGATAATCCATTTGTAAATAAAGCTGGTGCTAAAAAAGCAATTTATTCCTACGGACATAGAAATCCACAAGGAATGATTAAGCACCCGAAAACCGGAGAAATATGGACACATGAACACGGACCACGTGGAGGAGATGAAATTAATATCATTAAAAAAGGTAAAAATTACGGTTGGCCTAAAATTAGTTATGGTATTAATTATAGTGGAACATCATTTACAGATCATACATCTTTATTCGGTATGGAACAACCTTTGTTTTATTGGGTGCCCTCTATAGCGCCGAGTGGTTTTGCAATTGTTTCTTCAGATAAATATCCTGCATGGAAAGGTGACCTGTTAGTGGGTTCTTTAAAATTTCAATATCTTGAAAGATTAATACTTAAAAATAATCAAGTTATAAAAAGAGAAAAATTATTAGAAGGAATGGGACGAGTAAGAAGCGTAAGGCAAGCACCTGACGGTTATATTTATGTAGGTATAGAAAATGTAGGCATTGTTAAAATTATTCCAAAGAAATAACACTAAATAAAAAAGATATTTCTCGACATTTTTGTCGAAATTTCAAGTGAATTACCATTCCTGCGAAAGCAGTCCCAGTGTTCAGGATAAATAGTAGAGAAATGCTATTTCTATTCTTATTTAATTCTTGAATTATTAAATATTAGTATAACTTATGTATTAGTGATATATTTCTTTACTTTGCTTTTTAATTCTAATATAAATTACTATGCTCATTTTAGGAATAGCTGGAGGTACCGGTAGTGGGAAAACAACAGTGGTAAATCAAATTGTTAATGAATTACCTGATGAAGATGTAACAGTAATCTCACAAGATTCTTATTATAAAGCTACTGATAACTTAACTTACGAAGAACGTACCAAAATTAATTTTGATCATCCAAGAGCTATTGATTTTAAGTTGCTAGAGCAACATTTAAAAGAGCTTAAACAAGGTAATACAATTGAACAACCAGTATACTCATTTGCAGCCCATAATAGAACAAAAGATACAGTCAAAACACACCCCAGTAAAGTACTGATTGTAGAAGGAATATTAATTTTTTCAAAAGAAAAATTACGCGACTTATTAGATATTAAGGTTTTTGTTCATGCTGATTCGGATGAACGTTTGATTAGAAGATTAAAAAGAGATATTCAAGAGAGGGGAAGAGATATGGATGAGGTATTACGACGATATCAAGAAACCTTAAAACCTATGCATGAACAGTTTATTGAACCCATGAAAGAATATGCTGATATTATCATACCAAATAATAAATATAATACGGTAGCTGTTGATATTGTACGAACTATAATCACCGAAAAGTTATAAACTAGAGTATGACTTTTAAACAATTTAGAGAAAATAAAGTAGTCAAATTTTTAAGCAATAGATATGTGCTTATACTATTTCTTTTTTTAGTTTGGATGGTACTTTTTGATGAAAATTCCTTTATCAATCATCATGAGTTAGATAAAGAAATTGATAAGTTAGAAAAATCTAATAATTATTATGAAAAGGAGATGAAGCATGATAAGAAGATTATAAAAAATTTAGAAAATCCAGACTCCTTAGAAAGATTTGCCAGAGAAGAATACAAAATGAAAAGAAAGGATGAAGATATTTATATTATTGAATTCGATTCTGTTAAAAAATAGTCTATGAAAGATTCTCTATTTAACGAATTTAATCAGGTATCTGCAAAACAATGGAAACAAAAAATTCAAGTTGATTTAAAAGGAGCAGATTATAATGAAACGTTGCTTTGGGAATCAAATGAAGGGATTAAAGTAAAACCATTTTACCATCAAGATGATGTTGAGCAATTACTGATTTTGCCTACTAAGAATAAATTGGCTATTTGCCAGTCTATTTTTGTTTCAGATGAAAAAACAGCCAATTTTTTAGCTAAAGATGCTTTAAAACGTGGTGCAACTTCAATTCAATTTGAAGCTAATGAACCTTTTGATATTAATGTTCTTTTGCAGGATGTCACCCTGAGCCTTTCGACGAAGTCTATCCTGAGAGAAGACGAAGGGCTCAAGTCAGGCTTCGTCGAAGGCTTTCCTTCAATCCACTTCAAATTAAACTTTCTATCCGAAAATTTTCTATCAGATCTAATCGAAAAAACAAAACAATATAAAATATCCCTCAATATTGATCTTATCGGAAACCTTGCCAAAACAGGAAATTGGTTCTACAATCAAAAAGAAGACCATCAAATTTTAGATAATATATTAAATATAGCAGATAAGAACACAATAGTATTATCAGTTGATGCCTCAATCTATCAAAATGCAGGAGCAACAACCGTACAACAAGTAGCTTATGCACTAGCGCATGTAAACGAGTATTTAAATTACTTAAAAAACTCAAATGTCACCCTGAACCTTTCGACTACGCTCAAGACAGGCTTCGTCGAAGGGTCTTTTCAATTCCATTTTTCAATAGGCAGCAATTACTTTTTCGAAATAGCAAAACTAAGAGCCTTCAGAGTTTTATGGCAGATCTTATTAGACGAATATGATCTTAGTCCCGAGGCTTCGGGAGAACCACATATTTTTATAACACCTAGCTTACGTAATAAAACACTATATGATTATAATATAAATATGTTGCGTACTACAACCGAATGTATGAGCGCGATCTTGGGAGGAGCAGACACTATTTCAAATATAGCTTATGATAGTATTTATCACAAAAAAAATGAATTTGGTGAACGTATTGCACGGAATCAATTATTGATTCTACAAGAGGAGAGTTATTTTAAGGAAGCTTCTC
Source organism: uncultured Flavobacteriaceae bacterium (assembly GCA_964463085.1). Taxonomy (GTDB): domain Bacteria; phylum Bacteroidota; class Bacteroidia; order Flavobacteriales; family Flavobacteriaceae; genus Aureibaculum. Next base: position 12,272 of record CAYXAZ010000053.1, read on the forward strand.
ATTTTGCAGATGGTTCCTATTATATTGAAACATTGACAAAACAAATTGCTGAAAAAGCATTGGTTATATTTAAAGATATAGAAAAGTCTGGGGGATTTTTAAAACAATTACAAGAAGGAACAATTCAACGTAAAATAAAAGAAAGTGCACAAAAAGAACAAACGGATTTTGATAACGGAGATGAAGTGCTTTTAGGAACAAATAAGCATCCTAATGCTAATGATAAAATGAAAGATGAGTTAGAACTGTATCCTTTTGTAAAAATAAAGCCTAGAAAAACAGTTATAAAATCAATTATACCGAAACGCTTGGCTGAAAATCTAGAACAAGAACGATTAGGAAAAGAATAAATGCCAAGAAAAGATATCCAACATATAAAACTCAATAATGTCACTTCGAGCGCAGTCGAGAAGCAGAACTCAGAATTCAGAATTCAGAATTTCAATCATGAAAATTTTGTAGCCGGTATTTCGCCATATTTGCGTGGACCTTATTCTACAATGTATGTTCGCCGCCCATGGACAATTCGCCAATATGCAGGGTTTTCAACTGCCGAAGAAAGCAATGCATTTTATAGAAGGAATTTAGAAGCAGGACAAAAAGGACTTTCTGTTGCATTTGATCTAGCAACTCATCGTGGTTATGATTCTGATCATGAACGTGTGCAAGGTGATGTTGGTAAAGCAGGTGTAGCGATTGATTCGGTGGAGGATATGAAAATATTGTTCGACCAAATCCCATTAGATAAAATGTCAGTTTCTATGACCATGAACGGAGCTGTTTTACCCATTTTAGCATTTTATATAGTGGCTGCAGAAGAACAAGGTGTACCAGTTGAAGAATTATCCGGTACCATTCAAAATGATATTCTCAAAGAATTTATGGTGCGTAATACCTATATATATCCGCCTTCAGCATCTATGAAAATAGTGGCAGATATTTTTAAGTATACAAGTAAGAAAATGCCTAAATTCAATTCTATTTCTATTTCAGGTTACCATATGCAAGAAGCAGGCGCTACTCCAGAAATTGAATTAGCATATACGCTGGCTGATGGATTAGAATATATCAGAACAGGTATAAAGGCAGGAATGGATATTGATAGTTTTGCACCACGATTGTCTTTCTTTTGGGGAATAGGAATGCATCATTTTCAAGAGATTGCTAAACTTAGGGCTGGACGAATGTTATGGGCTAAAATTGTAAAACAGTTCAATCCTAAAAACGAAAAATCATTGGCATTACGTACGCATAGTCAAACCAGTGGCTGGAGTTTAACAGCGCAAGACCCTTTTAATAATGTGGCACGTACAACCATAGAAGCTATGGCTGCTGCATTTGGTGGTACACAAAGTTTACATACCAATGCCTTAGATGAAGCCGTTGCATTACCTACCGATTTTTCAGCTCGTATTGCTCGAAACACACAGATATATATTCAAAAAGAAACGAAGATTACCAAAACAGTTGATCCTTGGGCTGGTTCTTATTATGTAGAACAGTTGACTGATGATATTGCTAATAAAGCATGGACGTTAATTCAAGAAGTTGAAGAATTGGGTGGAATGACGAAAGCTATCGAACAAGGCATCCCAAAAATGCGCATTGAAGAAGCAGCTGCCATAAAGCAAGCGAGAATTGATAGTGGGCAAGATACTATCATAGGTGTTAATAGATATCAACTCAAAGAAGAAGACCCATTACATATTTTGGAAGTTGATAACAATGCTGTTCGTGAATCTCAAATTAAACGATTAACGCAACTTAAAGCAGATAGAAATACCGATAAAGTAAAAAAAACATTAAAGGATTTATCTGACTGTGCTAAGTTGGGTGATGGAAATTTATTAGATTTGGCAGTACAAGCGGCTCGAGAACGTGCGACATTGGGCGAGATTTCTGATGCATTAGAAACCGTTTTCGGGCGTTATAGAGCTACCATAAATTCAATTACAGGCGTGTATAGTAGAGAAATAAAAGAAGATAAAACTTTTAAAAAAGCTATTGAGTTAGCAGATAAGTTTGCTGAGTTAGAAGGGCGTCGTCCGCGTATTATGGTTGCAAAAATGGGACAAGATGGTCATGACCGGGGTGCAAAAGTTGTAGCTACCAGTTTTGCTGATCTAGGTTTTGATGTTGATATTGGTCCTTTATTTCAAACCCCAAAAGAAGCTGCTAAACAAGCAGTAGAGAATGATGTACATATTTTAGGTGTTTCTTCATTGGCGGCTGGTCATAAAACATTAGTACCTCAAGTTTTAGAAGAACTCAAAAAGTATGGTAGAGAAGATATTATGGTCATTGCAGGTGGTGTAATTCCTCCTCAAGATTATCAATTTTTATTTGATGTCGGGGTAATTGGTGTTTTCGGACCGGGTACGAAAATTGCTAAAGCAGCTATCGATATTTTAGAAATATTGATTGATAGTATCGTTGAGTAATTATCCCTTAAATAGAAAGTAACAAAAAATCAAATCTTCTCATACCTTTCTTTAGTTAACTCATGCTTAACTTCGCCAGTATGTTTAATATTTGAAGGTTCAAAAAGCAGTACCCAAACTTCTTCATCAGCAATAGGTTTATGTTCTGCGCCTTTTGGGATAATGAACATTTCACCTTCATTTAAGGTTACCACTTTATCTCTAAACTCAATTTTTAGAGTACCTTTTATAATATAGAATAATTCATCTTCGTTTTTATGATCGTGCCAAACAAACTCACCTTTTATTTTTGCCAGTTTCACATCTTGTCCGTTTAACTGTCCAATAATTTTCGGACTCCAATGCTCATTAAAGAGTGAAAATTTTTGATTGATATTGACTACTTCCATAATTAGTGTTCTAAAAATTTAGGTGCTTTTCTATGTTTTGTACCTTGTTCGTAAGCATAGGCAATTTCTAATAATAGGGGTTCGCTCCAAGCTCTACCAAAAAATGAAATACCAACTGGTAATTCATCCACAAACCCCATGGGAATGGTAATATTAGGGTATCCTGATCTCGCAGCAGGTGAAGAACTCCCTAATCCGAATGAATCGCCATTAAGATGATCGGTTTTCCATGCTGGTCCACCAGTAGGTGATATAATGGCATCTAAGTTATGCTTGTTCATTACGAGGTCCATACCATTTTCGCGTGCTCCTTTTAACATATCGGTCAAGGTAGTTTTATAATCCTCTGAGTCTAAACTTTCTTTTTTTAATGCCATTTCTAAATAACGTTGATTGTAAAATTCCATTTCAATGGAATCTTTTTTATTAAAAGCAATTAACTCCTCTAGATTTTTAATTTTTGCATTAGGACCTAATGATTTGAAATAGTTATTCAAGCCATCTTTATATTCGTATAACATTACCTGAAAAGATAATCTACCTACGTTGTTTTCTCCTATTCGATCAATTTCAATGACTTCAGCGCCTTGACCTTTTATATAGGCTACAGCTTGTTGAAAAAGAGTATCTACTTTAAAGTTATTACCTAGAGGCCTAGAGTATAATCCAATTCGTTTTCCTTTTAAACCATCGACTTTTAAAAATTGAGTATAGTTCTTATGAATATTACTGGCATTGGTCAATGTCTTAGTATCTGTAGAGTCAATTCCTGTTAAAACGCCTAAACAAATAGCCGCATCTGTTAGAGTTCTAGCCATAGGCCCGGCCGTATCTTGTGTAAACGAAATAGGTATAATACCAGATTTGCTAATCAAGCCTACAGTAGGTTTAATACCAACAACACCATTAGCATTTGCAGGACACATAATAGATCCGTTAGTTTCTGTACCAATAGCTATAATAGAAAGCCCTGCAGAAACAGCAGCCCCGGAACCTGAACTTGAGCCACAAGGGTTTCTATCTAATATGTACGGATTTTTTGTTTGTCCGTTAATACCACTCCAGCCACTAGAAGACATTTCGCCTCTAAAATTTGCCCATTCACTTAAATTTGCTTTTGCAATAATAATAGCACCAGCTGCCTTTAATTGCTTAGCAACATGACTGTCTTGAAGAGGTTTTGAACCTTCTAAAGCTCTTGACCCTGCTGTGGTAAACATCGCATCATGTGTATCTATATTATCTTTTATGATTACCGGAATACCGTGTAAAGCTCCTCTTGACTTACCTTCTTTTAGCTCCTCATCTAGTTGTTCAGCTATAGTGATAGCGTCAGGATTTACCTGAATTATTGAGTTTAATTGTGGACCATTAAAGTCTAGAGTTTCAATACGATCTACATAACTTTGTATTACTTGCGTAATTGTATATTCTTTATTTTTATAACCCTCTTGCAATTGTGCTACATTGATATCTTCAAATTGAAGATCGATGGTATTACTGTTATGACTATTATTATCATGTTCTGATTTACAGGCAATTAATAAAATACTAAATACTAAAATAATAATGATGTTATTAAGAAGACGATTTGTTATCATAAATAAATGAGTAAAAATGAGATTTAAAGTTACTTAATTTTTACTATACTCGTTGTGCATTTTGAGTTAAAATAGTTTCCGAAATGTCAGTTCGAGTGATTTTTTGATAAAAAAATCGTATCGAGAACCAATTCAATAACTAAAATTCTTATTCTCGATACAAATTTTACTCATTTTAATCGTAAAATTCACTCGAATTGACAGAATTTGTCAAAATGCACAACGGGTTTACTATATATAATTATATTATTTTTAAAAATTATTGCTAAATTGCCGAACCAAAATAAACCAAAAATTATTATATGGATTTTACCAACCCCTTAGTTTATGGAGCACCTATGTTCTTAGTATTGATCTTACTAGAACTTACCTATAGCAAAACTCATAATCGTAAAAACCTATATGAATGGAAAGACCTAGGTTCCAGCTTGTTTATGGGTGTTGGGTCAGCAATAATAGCGCCGCTAATTAAAACTATTTCAGCAATTGTAATTTTTAGTTTTGTATATGAATTATTCAACCCTGTGGTAGATGGTATCCGAACCAACATTATGGGATGGGAATCTTTTGGGTATGCTTGGTATATTTGGTTGGCTTGTCAATTACTAGATGATTTTACTTACTATTGGTTTCACAGACAAAATCATATGATAAGGGCTTTGTGGGCTGCACATATAGTACATCACTCTTCTGATAAATACAATTTAGGTACAGCGGTGCGCAATGGCTGGTTTACCATTTTATACAAACCATTTTTTTATATGTGGATACCTGCATTAGGGTTTCCACCGGAAATGTTAATAGTTTGTTTAGGTATTGAGGCATTGTGGCAGTTTCAGTTACATTCTAAGTATATTCCTAAAATGGGTTTTATTGAAAAGATATTCAATACGCATACGATGCATCAGGTACATCATGCTAAAAACATAGAATATATAGACAAAAACCATGGTGGATTTCTCAATTTTTTTGATAAAATATTTGGAACTTGGAAAGAATTAGGTGATGATATAGAAATACAATATGGAGTAACACATGCACCAAATTCGTACAATCCTTGGGTAATATTAACTCATGAATATAAAGACATTTGGAACGATACTAAAAAGTCTAAAAACTGGTATCATAAATTTATGTACATATTTGGCCAACCGGGATGGAGTCATGATGGGAGTACTCTTACTGTAAAACAGATGCAACAAGCTTTAAAAGAAGAAAAGCGTTTGCAAAATGAGTCAGCACTTATATTAGATCGAACTCAGGTTTAAAGGTCAAATATCTTCCTTTTACAGATTTATGAATAGTCAGCTTTAATAATTTCTCTTATACCATCAATGTAAGAGGTAGGCTTAATATTGAAACGTTTTTCAAATTTACTACTATCAAATACATAATCTCTATCGTATTGATACAGCATTTCAGGTATCTCACGCATAATAGGTATAAAAAGCCCCATAATTCGTACTATAAATTTAGTAGCTACTTGATATTTGGGGTTTACATTCATTTGTTGAGCGATGGTTTCTATCCATTCTTTTCCGGTTAATGGATTTGGAGCTGTAGGTAAATGCCAAACTTGATTATAAGCATCTTCGGTATTTCCTAATAGAGCAGTTGCTTTTCCTGCATCTGGGGTATAGGTAAGAGAATGCTTATAATTTACTGAACTAAGCCAGTTTGCTTTCTTTCCGGCAGCAAAATTTTTAAAAACCATTTCTCTTAGCATTCCATTCCTTTCAATTCCCGGTCCGTAATAATCTGCACATCTGGCAATTAAAGCAGTTAATTTCCCTCTTTCTACAGCATCCATAATCATCTTAGCTATTTCTGCTCTGACCCTTCCTTTTTTACTTGGCGGATTGACTGATGCTTCTTCGGTCATCCCATTTAAATGATTGGCATCATACATATAAATATTATCAAAAAACACCAATTTACAATTAAATTCTTCACATACTTGAATGACATTAACTATAAATGTAGGCCATTTTTCTTGCCATACCTTGGCATTATAAGGAAAACCAATAGTAATATAAACCACCGAAGAGTCTTGTACAGCTTTTTGAATGGCATTTATATTTGATAAATCTGCTTTCATAAGCTCATCAGTAGTATTCACTTTTTTAGGGTTTCTGCTTACCAATCTAATGTCATTGGTGTATGTTGTGAGCGCTTTGGCTAATTCTGTGGCAATAATTCCACCTGATCCTAAAATGGTTTGCATTTTGTTTTTAGATATTTAATACAATTTTATACCTCTAGAGAAGATAATAGATTGTAAAGATTATATTCTTTAACTCGTTGTGCATTTTGAGTTAAAATAGTTTACGAAATGTCAGTTCGAGTGATTTTTTGATAAAAAAATCGTATCGAGAACTAATTTAATAGTTAATCCCGAGGCTTCGGGATTACTCATTTCAATCGTAAAATTCACTCGAATTGACAGAATTTATCAAAATGCACAACAGGTTTCTTTATTATGTGTATAAAAATAAAAAATATAACAAAAAAACCGAAGTAACAAAAAATTGTCAACTTCGGTTGTGATAATAATTTATGAATAGTGATTAATTACTCATTGTTATTAGCTAGAGTAGTTATTGCAGCTTCTTTACTATTTAGTGTAAATGTAAATTGATTATCTAATAATATTTGTACCAATTCTCTATCCTCATTTACCCAATAATAGGTAGGATTCTTACCATTACTTTGCTGTACAAATTTATGTAAGACCATGGATTTACCGTTAATATCAGCTTTAGTTTTACCTAAATAGTTTACCGTTTGATTTCTCTTAACATATAACTTAGTTTCATCTAAAGAGTTAAATTTAAAAGTACCTCTTCTATCAAATTTTAAATTAGGTACAATAGCCCATAAGTTAAATGAAGGAATAGTTCTTTCAGGTATTTTTAAAGTAGCACTATGTTTAGCATGTGCAAAACGTTTAAAATCCGGATCAGTTTCTATTTCATCAGTAAAATCTCCATCAAAGCTCCAGTAAGCAGCTTCTTTTTTGTCTTTTTTAATCAAAGTGCCTGTAAATTTTACAGGTTTAATATTTGAATCAATAGTACCGTCAAAAATAAATTTTGAAGGTGATACCATCTTATCCGTATCATTAATGGTACTTAAACTAAAATCTAATACTTCATCATTAAAAGTGGCTTTTACCGTTGTATTAAGTACAGTATAAACTTTGTCACCAAATATTGAATCAACTTTTTGAATACTGATATAACCTTTTGTATCTGTAGATGTATACCAAGATGTTTTTTCAACTTTTTCTTGTGAAAATAGTAAGGTGACTGAGCATAAAATGCTCAACATTAAGGGGAGTTTTCTTTTCATATCAATTAAATTTATATGCAAATATAATAATAAACAACTAAAAAAACCGACTAACAGGTATGTTAAGTCGGTTTTGGATGAATAGTGGTTGCCTATTCGTTAACAAAAAACTAATATTTTATAATTAGCTTCCGACTATAAGACAACTAACATCGAAAAATTCCTACTTAATAATTATTTACGATTGATGAATTAAGACTGAACCGTGTTTGAAATAGTTGAATGAATTAGATACTAACCAATAACTAATCAACTACAATTAATTGTTATTCTTTCTATTGGCTCTGCGTTTTTCTCTTCTAGCTTTACGCTCTGCCTTACGTTCAGCTTTTCGTTGTTCTTTATCTAAAGTAGTTCTATCTCTTTGAAAGAGTTTTCCAAAGAATAATTCAAAGCCAGAATCTTCAAGATAATCCTCACAATTTAAAGCATCGGTATAATACTCTGGTAATGGTGCAAAAGATTTGCTATATCTTTTTTGAACATAACGTAATGTTTTTGCAACTAAAGGTAATGCCAATTTGCTACCGGAGCCATTAGCGCCTGTTGCAAATTGTATATTTGGTGATGAAGCTCCTACACGTGTTACTATTACTAATTTAGGCGTATAGGCTGCAAACCAAGCATCAGCATAATCTTGCGAAGTTCCTGTTTTTCCTGCTAAAGGAATAGTGATACCGTATTCATTTCTTAATGTGATACCTGTACCTTCATTAATTGCTTTTTGCAACATGGCAGTGAGTAGCCGTGAAGTATTTTCACTAATAACTCTATCTTTTTCTAGTGGTTTTAATAGCCTGTTTCTATAAATAACAGTACCATCAGCAGTTTTAATACTAAGTATGGTTCTTGACTTTATATGGTAACCTCCATTTGCAAAAGCACTATAAGCCAATGCTAATTCATAAATACTGGCATTGGCTGTGCCTAATGCGACAGAAGGTTTACGAACCAGTTCTTGTGTAAAACCCATTTTGTGCCATAAATTATTTAAATTGTTAAAAGGTATATTCAAAAATAAATTTACAGTTGGAATATTCATAGATTTTGCCAGTGCAGCTGCCATTGAGTAGTTTCCTCCGGTTGATTTATCATAATTTTGAGGTTGCCAATTGTCAAAATCAGATACAATTAAAGGTTTATTATTTAAATAGGTACAAGGCATAATACCTTGTTCTAAGCCTGCAGCATATAAAATAGGTTTAAAGGTGGATGCTACTTGGCGTTGTGCGAAAATTTGATCATAAGGTTGTGTACGATAATCTATGCCACCAACCCATGTTTTAACTGCTCCGGTTTGTGGGTCTAATGCCAATAAGCCGGCATGCAATAAGGTTAAAGTATGTCGTAAACTATCACGTACTGAAATAGAATCGGTATAAAATCCTTTCCAGTCAAATAGTTCTCGTTGTTGTTTTTCGTTAGCAGTTTTGGTGAGTTTTAAGCGTTTTAACTCTTTGTTTACTAATGTATTTAATGTTTTGCGATGTTTACCATTGCGATATTGTTTTCGCAAGCGATTTTGCATCACACTCAGATGGTTTTTATAAGCATTTAAGGCTTGTTTTTGCAAAGATAAATTTAAAGTAGTCGTAATAGTTAGACCATTGTTTCTAATAGTATAGTCAGTATTTTTTGCTGCATTATAGCTTTTTAAAATTTTGTTAACCTCATCTTTTACCTGTACTAAAAAATAATTTGCCGGACCTTCTGACTCTAAATTGGCATAATCAAGTTTGAGCGGTAGTAGTTGCAAAGAATCAATAACGGTGGACTCTAGATAGTTATACTTTTCCATTTGAGATAACACAACATTTCTTCGTTTGATTGCGTTTTCCGGATACATTCTCGGATTATAATAAGTATTGGCTTTTAGCATACCTATTAACACAGCAGCTTCTTCAATGTTGGTTTTTTCAATAGATTTATTAAAATAACGGCGTGAAGCGGCTTCTATACCGAGTACATTTTCCCCAAAAGGAACTGTATTCAAATACAAGGTTAAAATTTCTTCTTTACTATAAATACCTTCTAAACGATTGGCTAAAAATCCCTCTTTTGTTTTGTTTATCAACATAGTTAACGGACCGTAATTTTTACGTCCATACATGTTTTTTGCTAATTGTTGATTGATAGTGCTACCACCACCAGAGCTTTTTTTATTGGAAAGAATTGTTTTAAAAAGGACTCGTAGTAAACTGCGAGAATCTACTCCTTCATGCTCAAAATATCGAGCATCTTCAGTAGCTACTAAAGCATTGACTAAATGTTTTGGAAGTTGTTCATATTTAACATTGGTACGATTCTCGGCAAAGAATTTTCCGATAAGTTGTCCTTCTTCAGAGAGTATTAATGTTGCGGTTTGGTTCTGAAACTCTTGTAGTTCTTCAGTAGTATGTAAGTGTCCGAAAACGCCATAATATACCGATGCTATAAATATACCGAGAGCTAATGTTACTAGTATCAGCGTAATTATAATAAATTTCAATATCTTTTTTAACATCTAAACGGGAAGTGTTTAAAAGCTAACGATAACTACACTAAATTATTATTATCAAAAAAAGCACTTGTACATATTTTATGAACACTTTAACAAAAAACTATTTTATATAATACGATAAAGGTAATTTATAAAGTAATTCTAAACTATTCTTTAGCTAAACAAAAAACATTATGTAATTTTACGCTCTTAATATAAAATTGTAAAAATGTTTAATAAAAACATCAAATTAGTGATTGCTTTTGCCATTGTAGCTTGGGCAGTATATGAGTTTATAGAAAAGCATATTGGTAATGGAATTTCTTTGATATTGTTGGCAGGGGTTTTTGTTTTTTTTTATTTTAAAAATGAAATGTTATTACTTTCTTTTATGCGTTTGCGCAAACAAGATTTTCCGGGAGCTAAGAAATGGCTAGATAAAATTAAAAACCCTTCAGGCGCTTTGGTTAAAAAGCAGGAAGGTTATTTTAATTTTTTGCATGGTATATTGGTTTCACAAACGAATTTAACCCAAGCTGAAAAATATTTTAAGAAAGCATTGAAGTTAGGATTGGCTATGAGTCATGATATAGCAATGGCGAAATTGCAATTGGCAGGTGTAGCAATGACCAAAAGAAGAAAAAGGGAAGCAACTAATTTAATAGCAGAAGCTAAAAAACTAGATAAACATGGTGTGTTAGGTGAACAAATTAAAATGATGAAGCAGCAAATGAAGAAGATTTAATTAATGAAACTCTATTTTTAGAATTATTCCTTTCAGTTATAATTCTAAAAATAGAGTTTCATTAATTCCGCTGAAAAGCGGAATCTCAAGTAATATACTCTAAATTCTTACTTAAAAAATCATTTAATACGTTCATTAAACAATAATTGTATAAATTCAATTTAGAAATAACTTTTAACTGATTTATTTCATGTTATATGACTTTAGTTAAATTATATAAACTGAAAATCCAGCCTTGCTGCAAGCAGGTTTATTCTTCCTCTTCAGCTTTTACTTCAGCCTTAACTTCAGGTTGAGCTTGTACCGGAGCAGCTTTCTTAAATTTAGCATATTTGTTTTTAAACTTATCGATACGACCTGCAGTATCAACCAATTTCATTTTACCGGTATAATATGGATGCGATGTTCTAGAAATTTCTAATTTGATCAATGGGTATTCAACACCATCAACTTCAAGAGTTTCTTTTGCTTCTGCAGTAGATTTTGTTAAAAACACATCATTATTTGACATGTCTTTAAAAGCTACCATTCTATAATCTTCTGGATGAATTCCTTTTCTCATCGTCTTTATTTTTAATTGTTATAATTATAGCCTACATTGTTAAAAATTAACACCTGACTATTTTGAGAGTGCAAATTTAATACTATTTTTGGAAATTCAAATAG
>CAYXAZ010000054.1:0-23547 GCA_964463085.1 uncultured Flavobacteriaceae bacterium
AATGTGGAGTCCGAGAGCTCAAAGTGATAGAATGCGTTTTGCAGAAGAATGGAGATTGATGCTTGAGCAAACAAAGAATCTTGATTTCTATCAAGATATGGTGAACGGACTCATTATTGAAAATGATACCATAGTTGGAGTAAAAACTTCATTAGGAGTTACTATAAAATCAAAGACTGTTATTCTTACAACTGGAACTTTCTTGAATGGTTTGATTCATATTGGAGATAAAAATTTTGGAGGAGGTAGAGCCGGTGAAAGAGCTGTAGTAGGAATTACTGAAGATCTAGTTAAACTTGGTTTTGAATCAGGTAGGATGAAGACAGGAACGCCACCCAGAGTTGATGGTAGGTCTTTAGATTATTCTAAGATGATTGAGCAACCTGGAGATGAGAAACCTGAGAAATTTTCTTATAGTAATACGACTAGGCCATTATACAAACAACGCTCATGTTATATGACGTATACCAGTCAAGAGGTACATGATTTACTACGTGAAGGCTTTGATAGATCCCCTATGTATAACGGACGAATAAAGAGTATTGGACCAAGATATTGCCCTTCTATAGAAGATAAAATTGACCGTTTTGCAACTAAGGATAGACATCAACTATTTATAGAACCTGAAGGTTGGAATACTGTAGAAGTGTATGTAAATGGTTTTTCAACTTCCTTACCTGAAGACGTACAAGTAAAAGCTTTACGTAAAGTTGCAGGGTTTGAAAATGTAAAGTTCTTTAGATTCGGATATGCTATTGAATATGACTACTTCCCCCCTACTCAACTAATACATACCTTAGAAACAAAATTGATTCAAAACTTATTCTTTGCCGGACAGATTAACGGCACAACCGGTTATGAAGAAGCCGCCGCTCAAGGGTTAATGGCGGGAATTAATGCTGCTTTGAAAACGCAAAATAAAGAATCTTTTATATTGAAAAGAAACGAAGCTTATATTGGTGTATTGATAGATGATCTAATTACAAAAGGAACAGAAGAACCTTATAGAATGTTCACTTCAAGAGCCGAATATAGAACCTTGTTAAGACAAGATAATGCAGATTTGCGTTTAACGCCAAAATCATTTGAAATCGGATTGGCTTCTCAAGAACGATTAGATCGCGTAATAGAAAAACAAGAAAAAACAGATGCTTTTATTCAATTTTTACAAGAAACAAGTATTAAGCCTGATGCGGCTAATTCTATTCTAAAAAATAAAAATTCTGCTGAAATAACACAATCTATGAAGATGTTTAAGATTGCTGCCAGACCGCAATTAGACTTTAATGATGTACGTCAGTTTCCAGGAGTGAATGATTTTATTATTGATAATAAAATTGACAGTGAAGTTATAGAGCAAACAGAGATTCATGTAAAATACGCTGGTTATATAGCAAAAGAGAAAAACAATGCAGATAAGTTGAATAGACTTGAAAATATTAGCATTCCTTCAAACTTTGATTACCACAAAGTAAAGTCATTATCTTATGAAGCTCGTGAAAAACTAACTACAATTCAACCTACATCCATATCACAAGCAAGCCGTATTTCAGGAGTTTCGCCAAGTGATGTTTCTGTGTTGTTAGTCTATATGGGAAGGTAAAAATATAGTTCCACGTGAAACATTTTGAGGTTAAATCTATGAAACGAGCATGCTAAAAGTTTAACACCCAAAGAAATGACTAATAGCGAACTGCATGTGACCGAATTATTAAATATTATAGACACATGAAACAAATCAATAAATCTCCAATAAATAATAACGAATTAAAGTCATATATATCTTGTATAGATTATACAGTTTCACGTGAAACATTTTCTATTTTCATTGATAAAGAATCAGGGTTGTTAGTCACAACTCCTAGACCAGAAGATAAAGATTTAGGAAGTTATTACGAAAGTGAAGGTTATATTTCGCATTCTAATTCAAAGAAATCATTCTTAGATAAAGTTTATCAGATAGTAAGAAACCACACGATCAAACAAAAAGTTAAATTGATCAATTCATTTAATGAAACTGATAAAACAATATTAGATATTGGCACAGGTACAGGTGACTTTTTAGCAGCATGCAAAAATAGTGGTTGGGAGGTTACAGGCGTAGAGCCAAATACAGATGCAAGAGCAGTAGCAATAAGTAAGCTTCAAAGCTCTAGATATAAAATTTATAAAAGTGTTGATGATCTAAAACTAGAAACCGATCCCGATAGCTATCGGGATCGGGATCCAAAACTTGGAACTTACGATATAATAACAATGTGGCATGTGTTAGAACATGTACCAAATCTAGCGGAATACGTTTCAAACCTAAAACAATTATTGAAACCTAACGGAACTCTAATTATCGCCGTACCAAATTATAAAAGTTTTGACGCTATTTACTATAAAGAATATTGGGCAGCTTTTGATGTGCCAAGACACTTATGGCATTTTTCTAAAACAGCCATTCAAAAACTGTTTCAACAAGAAAATATGAAAGTAGTTAAAATCTTACCTATGAAATTTGATTCATATTATGTGAGCCTCTTATCAGAAAAATATAAAACAGGAAACACAAATCTTTTAAAATCTTTTTTTATTGGATTTAAGTCTAATTGGAAGGCGGGAGCCTCAAAAGAGTATTCATCGATTATTTATATCATTAAAAACAGCTAAAAACGCATTTTAAAGTGATTTAAGACGGTTTTTAAGATGAATTAGTATAATCTATTAATTTCAATTTATATAACTGCTTAAGCTTACTCAAAGGGCAGTATTAAATAAATCATTTTTATTAAAATATTAAAACTAATAGATATTATTTATTATTAGTTTTTTTGACTTAAAACAAAATATATTTTTCATTTAAGAATAATTAAAAAAATGTAGTTTTGCTCAAAATTTATAAATACACAAAATGAAAAAATTAGGAATAATAGCAATATTGGCAATTTCTTTGATTTCTTGTACACAAACCAAAATTGCGTATATAGATATTGAAGAAATCATGAAAGAGTATAAAGGAACAAAAGATGCAGAGGTCGCAATAAAAGTAAAATCTGAAAAATTGAAAGCAGAATTAGACAGTTTGGTAATAGCTTGGGAAACAAAAGCGAGAGAATATCAACAAAAAGCACCAAAAATGTCTGCTAAAAGTAGAGCAGAACGTGAACAAGCACTAATGCAAGAGCAACAAGCTATAGGACAACGCCAGCAAGTTGTGCAACAACAAGTGCAAACTGAAGGTCAAGAGAGTTTAAAAACCTTATCTAAAGAAATCAATGATTTTGTAAAAAATTATGCAAAAGAAAAAGGTTATAATTTTGTTTTAGGAACTTCAGGTGATAGTGGGACAGTAATGTATGGAGAAGAAAAAGCGGATATTACCGATGAAATTCTAGTGCAATTGAATAAATCTTATAAGGCTAAATAGTCTATATAAAACACTAATAATCAATTAAATAAGCTTAAGGTTAATTCCTTAAGCTTTTTTTGTTATTAACAATTAAATTTAAAAATGTTAATAACTAATACTTAAATTAGAAAAGTTACGTTAATATAAGGCTAATCAACTTAAACAGAATGAAAAACTTATTTATTTATAGCCTTATTGTACTAGCCTCATTAAAATTAATGGCTCAGACAACGCCTTCGGCAAAACATCTTATTAAATATTTAGAAATTAATACGACTCAATCAGATTATGGACTTGCGTTTTTAGATGATAATAAAGTTGTATTTGCAATGCCTATTGATAAAGAATCAAAAAGGAGTCAGTCAGACTTATTTGTTGGTGATTTTAATGACAAAGGCGAAATAAGCAATAAAGAATTGGTTAAAGGAATAAGACAACTCAAGAAGGTTTCTAAAACCGGAGTAGCTTATAGTAGCGATTTTAAAACAGTTTATTTTTCTGCCAAAAAAGATAAAAGAAAAAGGACAAAAGAAAAAGATCAATTATTTAAAGCAAATATAGACGCTTCAGGAAATTGGATAAATATTAAAAAATTACCATTTAATAATGACAAGTATTCTACAGGTCAGCCTACACTAAGTAATGACGATAAACTGTTATATTTTGTTTCTAACAGACCATCTTCAAATGGAGGTAACGATATTTTTGTGGTAACTATAAATGATGATGGTACCTATAGTAAACCAAAAAATCTAGGAAAAAACATTAATACGCATGGAGATGAAATTACACCTTATATTACAGATAAGAATGTGTTGTATTTTTCGTCAAACGGACGTGAAGGCAGTTTAGGAGACTTAGATGTTTATGCGAGTCAAATTATTGATAACTCACCATCAGAACCTGTTCATTTGGAAGCACCAATAAATAGTATAAATAATGATTTTGCATATATAATTAATAAAAATAATAATTCAGGATATTTTTCCTCTAATAGATTACAAGGGCAAGATAATAATGATATATATTCATTTATTCTTGAAGAACCAACACCAGAAAAATGTTTACAAGAAATTGCAGGAATTGTTAAAGATAAAGAAACTGATGTAGTATTAAATGATGCTGCTATGACATTATTTGATGAAGAAGGAAACCAAGTACAACAAATAATAACTGATAATAGTGGTGCATATAAATTCACACTAGATTGTAATCAAACATATACTTTAGTAGCGTCTAGTTTATATTATATCAAAGATGAGCATATTATAAACACTGCGAATTATAATAACGCTCCGTCATTAGAAGCTAATAAACTCTTAACTAAAAAATCAGGTACAGAGTTAGAAGAAGCAATTGCAGGAGTAACCAATAGTGAAGAAACAGTTGAAGCAACTAAAGGAGAAGATATAATTAAGGAAACAGAAGAAGAAACCTCCGTTAAAGAGGGCGAAACAACTGAAGAAGAAGTTGCAGTTGAAGCAATTCAAGAAGAGGAAAAGCCGGTTAAAGAAACAATAGCAGAAGAGGTAGTTAATGAATCAGAAGCAACAATTAATCCGGTATATTTCGGATTTGACCGATCGAATATTACTACAGTAGCAGCAAGAGAATTAGATAAGGTTGTTGCTATATTGAGCGAAAATACCACACTTGAAATAGAAGTATCTGCTTATACAGACTCAAGAGGTAGTAGTGCTTATAATATTGGTTTATCTAATCGTAGAGCCCAATCAAGTGTTGATTATTTAGTCTCTCAAGGGATAGATAGAAATAGAATTAAAGCAAAAGGCTATGGTGAAAGTCGAATGATAAATAAGTGTGTTAATGGAGTTGAATGTAGTGAAGCAGCTCATGCTAAAAATAGAAGAACTGAGTTTGTTATTTTAAATTCACAAACATACAATGAGCCTATAAATAATAACTCAAAAGAATCTTTATCATCAACCAATAATAAAAAGAACATTACTGAAAACAAAGAAGAAACTGTCGCTAAACATTTATATAACAATAATGAAACTGATAATGTTAATGAATCAGTAGTTTCAAAAAGTCAAAATGATCTTGATGAATCAACCAAAAATCAATTAGCAAGTTTAACTAACGAAACTAATTTTTCAAAAACAGATAATAAAAATAATACTACAAATAAAGTAGATGCTTTATCAAGTTTAGACAATTTGGCTTCACAAACAAACCTAGAAGAAAATAGCGAAA
This sequence comes from uncultured Flavobacteriaceae bacterium, assembly GCA_964463085.1. Taxonomy (GTDB): domain Bacteria; phylum Bacteroidota; class Bacteroidia; order Flavobacteriales; family Flavobacteriaceae; genus Aureibaculum. The sequence continues at coordinate 5,612 of CAYXAZ010000054.1, forward strand.
TATATAAAGACAACTCTTTAGATACAAATCCTAAAAATGAGTCTCTAATTAATGATGAAAATCAGGCAAGTTTGGTTTCAAACAATTTAGTTGATAACGATAATAATGCTAAAGAGGCAACTGATAAATTAGTCACCCAAGTGAATCAAAAAGCCTCTAAGGATAAGGATCAGCGTTTGATTAATGATGGTATCGATCAAGAAAAAAATATTTCGAGTAATTTATTAGAAAATGAAAATGATAGCAGTATTGATAAAGTAAATAATAAAACTAAATCAAACACATCTTCAAAATCATTAAATAATAAAAGACAGCCTAATGACGATCAAATAGCATCAAATCAGCTATTAAAAAAAAACTGCTAACTGAACCTGAATTTTTAAACAGTAACAGTCTTATTTCTAAAAACATTTCTGAGATTAATGATGATGATAGTTATAATGAACCTCAAGTAGTTTTCAATAAAGATCTAAGTAAAGCAACAGATAATATCAAATCATTTTCTAACCTTTTAGATGAAGAAGAAAATGAGACTAATGACAAATCAATAGATCAAAAAACCAAAGAAATTATTCTTCTTGGTAAGATTGAAAAAAACGCTCCACTAAAAACAGGTACTCTAGATGTATCTGCCATGAGGGTTAAGCGTAATGGCAACTACTCAGAGACAGGAAGAGCTTCAAATACACATGCAATTAGTGTTAATTTTAAAATGTATAAAAATAAAGATATTGCCCCCGGTCATAAAGAAATTTTTATTGTAATTCAAAATCCTCAAAAAAAAGTTATAAATGAAAGAGGGACATTTACCTTAAGGTCAGGAAAAGAAATACCTTATACCGATGAAACAGTTGCTTATTATAATGGCAAGGATATAAAGATATCGATTCTCTCAGACAGATTTATACAAAAATTTACAAAAGGCACTTATATTGTTCAAGTATATATTGAAAGATATTTAACAGGTCAAACATTTCTAGTGTTAAGCTAAAAGATACACTCCAAAAACAGTTACCATAAAATAAACGACAATGGTCATAACACCTGCATTAGAAGCAGAATTACGAGTAAAGGTTATAGGTGGCAAGATAAACAAATGTGTTAACGGAGTTGAATGTAGTGAAATGGCACATAGCTTAATACCAAAGAGCTGAATTTAATTTCCACTAGTGACCTAGTTAAAAATCAATCAAAAAAAACAGATAGAATTAATTGTTGCTAACCAATAAATAATAAGTAAACTCCAGAATACGTATTTTGGAGTTTGTCACACAGTTAGCAAAAATTATGAGATACAAACCCGAAAAACAATTATAAAATGAAAAAAAACAATCTATTATTAATTATGATGATTTCATTATCAATTATCAGTTGCGATAACGATAATGATCCAACTAATAATGTTTGTGATGAAAATTACGTTACAGACCCGATTACTACTGCTTTTTCAAGTGCAAATGGATATAACGATTTGCCAGAGTGGATGGACTTAGAAACTCATGAATACGAAATTCAAATTAATGCAGATGGTGAAATATGTAGCGTAGCATACCAAAACCCAAGCACATATACAGGAGGATATACAATTGATATTATTAACAATACGAATCCTTCAGCTACTGACTATTCAGGCACTCATACTTTTTCGCAGGCAACCTTAGACTACCAATCCATTACCCCAGTAGCAGTATCAAGTGGCGATTATATTACTGTTAAACGAACTATTTTACCAGGATACACAAATTTAAATGAAACAGTTGGACGTGTATTAAGAAAATCAGACTTTACAGATGTACCCTATCCAATAACTCAAGGAAATATAGTTTTCCAAGGTTCCGTATTTTACGGAGCAGGCGGACCAGTATCTAATATTGCACAGCCTTATATAGCGCTAGGATTTAAGGTTAATTAAAAAACCCCTTTTGCTAATAAATCACGCCTCGTATCAGGACATTCTGACCACACGAACGTAATTGTTAAGACAAAACATAAACACCAAAAACTGTTACCATAAAATAAACGACAATGGTCATAGCGCCTGCATAATCTTTAGCAATACGTTGTCCGAGCAATAAAGCTAACAATACTTTCGCGGCTATAATCGCGGCATAAAAACCCATAACCATTATTCCTGAGGTATAAATTTGAATAATTCCAATAATACTTAACACACCAACGATAAGTTCTCCAAGCATAATTACTCCAAGCATCAACGGAACACTATTTTTAAAGAAAGTCTTACCAAAATGATCTTTTAAAAAGGATAGGTTGCCTTTCCAATCAGTTAATTTATCAATACCTGATTGTAAGAAAACAATAGCTAGAAAGGCTAAAATTAAAAGTTGAGGAGCAAACTTAGTTGCTGTTTGTATAAGAGATTCCATAAAATTGAGTTGTTAGCTTCAAAGATACTAACTTAAATTATACTCTAAATTCGATTTGTCATTCCTGTCCCGAGTACTCGGGAGCAGGAATCCATAAAAATAACTAGCCTATCCCAAAACCTTGGAAAGGGTGGGCTTTAAAACCCCGCATTCAGGGATATCAATTTCACGGTTTATAGCGTGTTTTACACAATAATAAAATAGCCACATTTGTATTGTAGCTAAATTCCAAACAAAACATTGGTAGAAGCCTTAAAAATGTATTAACTTCATATTTTTTAAAACATATAAATTTTTCTTTAAAATGAATCTTTTTAAACAACTCTTAATTTCAGCCACAGTTCTTTTAGTAATATCCTGTAAAGACAAAAATCCGCAACAAGAAACTGACAATCTTTTTAAGTTTAAAGAGTATATATACTATACAACTTCAGGGATAGTTTCTGTAACCGAACCGATACAAATAGGTTTGGCTAAAGAAGTTGAAGGCTGGGAAGAAAATGCTGAAATATCAGATAAGATCATTTCTATTTCTCCATCTGTAAAAGGTAAACTATCAGCGTCAAACTCTAGAACAGTAGTCTTTAAACCGGAAGAAAATTTAAAACCAAATACAGAATATAGCGTTACAGTTAATTTATCAAAAATTCATACCAACGTTCCTTCAGAGTTTAAGAAATACACTTTTAAGTTTAAAACCATTCAACCTAACTTCGCAATTAACACAAACAATTTACAATCGTATAGTAAGGAATGGCAATATATTGAAGGTGTTTTAAAATCAGCAGATGTGCTACCAATCGAAACTGTAAAAACATTGGTTTCAGCAACTCAAAAAGGTAAAAAGTTAAATATAAAATGGCAACCGGTATTGCAGTCTACAACTGTTTATGAATTTAAGATAGACAGTATTCATCGCCTTAAAGAAGATTCAGAAATTGAAATTAGTTGGTCTGGTAAAAAGCATGGAATTGACAACAAAGGTTCTGCCAAAAAACAAATTCCGGGTATCAGTAATTTTACTATAGTTGATGTTGATGTTATTCAAACTCCAGAACAACATTTGTCTATTAATTTTTCTGATCCACTAAAAAAGCAACAAAATTTTAAAGGTTTGGTAGCTATTGAAAAGACTAAAAATTTAAAATATGTTGTTGATGGTAATGTCTTAAAGGTATATCCTGATAGTAGGGTCATTGGTACTATTCAAGTAGATGTTTTTCAAGGTATAAAAAACACCGATGGTTATAAACTTAAAAAAACATTCTCAGAAAAAATTGCTTTTGAACAAGTAAAACCTGCAGTCAGATTGGTCAGCAGTGGTGTTATTTTACCAAATTCTAACAACTTAAAATTCAATTTTGAAGCTGTAAATCTAAAAGCAGTTGATGTGCGTGTGATCAAGATCTATGAAAGCAATGTTTTACAATTCTTGCAGGAAAATAACCTTGACGGATTAGACAGATATAATATTAGAAGAGTAGGACGCAGAATTGCTAAAAAAACAGTGACACTCATCAAATCTGACTTAGAAAATAATGGTAAATGGAAAACCTATGCCATTGATCTATCAAAAATGATCAAGTCAGATCCGGGTGCTATTTATAGGATAGAATTGAGTTTTACTAAAGACTATTCCTTATACAAATGTGATGCTAGTCAAACAACTACCAATTCAGACGACAACGACGATTATTATGAAGAGGAAGATTATTATTATGATGACGATACTCAATATAATACTGCAGAAGCTAAGGATGCTGATGAACGAGAAGAACAGTACTGGGATAATTTAATTTATAATTATAGAAACTATCGTTACTATAATTGGGAAGACAGAGAAAATCCATGTAAAGAGGCTTATTATTTCAATGAAAACAATATTGTTTCTGCCAATATTTTAGCCTCAAACGTAGGTGTAATTGCCAAAAAAGGAGAGAACAGATCTTATCATTTTGCGATAACAGATATTCTAACTACAAATCCTATTGCCAATGCAACAATCAAATTGTTTAATTACCAGCAGCAAGAAATAGCTATGGTTAAAACAGACGGGCAAGGATTTGCCATTTATGATGCTGATAAAAATGCTTATTTCGCTATTATTTCAAGCGGAAGTAATAAAACATATATCAAGCTGGACGACGGATACTCATTGTCTTTGAGTAAGTTTGATGTTTCCGGTAAAAGGTTACAAAAAGGATTAAAAGGATATATCTATGGTGAGCGTGGTGTTTGGAGACCTGGCGACACCTTACATCTTACTTTTGTGTTGAATGACAATGCAAATCCGCTACCTAAAAATCATCCGATCCGAATAGAAATTACAGATCCCCACGGAAAACTAAGCTATAAAAAAATTAAAACAGATGGCAGTAACGGATTCTATAAATTCACGGTACCTACCTCTGAAACTGCAGCTACCGGTAATTGGAATGTCAAAGTAAGTGTTGGTGGTGCTGTTTTTTATCAACGATTAAAAATAGAAACCATAAAACCGAACCGATTAAAAATTAAGATCGATTTTAAGGACGAAGTACTCACTTCAAAAAAACCAATAGATGCTTCGTTAAATGTCAAGTGGTTACATGGTGCAGTGGCTAAAAATTTAAAAGCTGAGGTAAATGCAAAATTCACAAGTACTTCAACGGTATTTAAAAACTATCCTAAGTATATTTTCACTGACCCTACACGAACATTTTCTACTGAAGAAATGACCATTTTTGATGGAAAATTAGATGTCGAAGGAAATGCTAAGTTAATCAAAAAGATAAATTTTGGCAATAAAGCACCAGGTATGTTAAAAGCATCATTTTTAACCAGAGCCTTTGAAAATGGAGGTGATTTTTCTATGGATGCAGTCAGTATGAATTTCGCACCCTATGATGTTTTTGTAGGGATGCGATCTCCAAAAGCGAGAGCCTATGGTTCTTATTATACCGATGAGGATGTGACTTTTGATGTCGCTACAGTTGATGCAGAAGGAAAGTCTGTTCAGCGAAATGAATTAGAAGTAAAAATATATCAAATTCAATGGCGTTGGTGGTGGAACTCTTCTTATGATGATCTAGCGTCGTATGTAGGTAGTCAGTATCACAAACCTATCAAATCATTTACGGTCAATACAAATACCAAAGGAAAAGGAAATTTCAAAGTCAACATTCCTGAAGAAGATGGAGGCAGGTATTTAATTAGAGTCTATGATCCAAAAAGTGGACATGCCACAGGAAGAACAATTTATTTCTATAGAAACTGGTGGAGCAGACCGGCAGGAAGTGATCCGCAAGCAGCAAAAATGTTAGTTTTTTCTGCTGATAAAGAGAACTATAATGTAGGTGAAACGGCTAAAATAACATTTCCTTCAGGTACAGCTGGCCGAGCATTGATTAGTATTGAAAATGGTACAGAAGTGTTAGATCAGCGATGGATTAAAACGCAAAAAGGAGAAACTATTGCTGAAATACCAATTACTAAAGAAATGACACCTAATGTTTTTATTAACATATCCTTACTACAACCACATGCATCTACAGCAAACGATTTACCACTACGATTATACGGTGTAATTCCGATACTGGTAAAAGATCCAAATACTATTTTAGAGCCTCAAATTTCAATGCCAAAAGTATTGAAACCAGAAGAAAGATTTACAGTTAAAGTCAGTGAAAAACAAGGTAAACCAATGACTTATACTTTGGCAATTGTTGATGAAGGCTTATTAGATCTAACACGTTTTAAAACTCCAAATGCATGGAATAGTTTTTATACCAAAGAAGCTTTAGGAGTTAAAACCTGGGATATTTTCGATCACGTAATTGGAGCTTATGGCGGAAGTATACAGCAGGTTTTCGGAATTGGTGGTGATGAAGAAGCAGGAAAAACACCTCCTAAAAAAGCAAACCGATTTAAACCGGTAGTCACTTATTTAGGTCCTTTTATCCTTAAAAAAGGAGAAACAAAAAAGCATAAAATTACAATGCCAAAGTATATTGGTTCTGTTCGTACTATGGTTATTGCAGGTGACAATACAAAAGCTGCCTATGGTAGTGTAGATGAAACCACTCCGGTTCGTAAACCATTGATGGTATTGTCTTCGCTTCCGCGGAAATTGAGCCCTGGCGAAAAAGTAACTTTACCTGTTACCGTTTTTGCCATGGAACCGAAAATTAAGAATGCTAATATTAGTTTAAAATTAAGTAAAGGCATTACGATAATCGGACAAAAAACACAATCACTTTCGTTTGCCAAACCAGACGAAAAAATGGTGTATTTTGAATTAGATGTAAGCAAAGCGCAAGGTATTGGTACCATTGAAGTATTGGCATCGGGTAATGGTGAAAAATCGTCTTACAAAGTAGAGATTGATATTTTGAATCCGAATCCTGTAAGTACAACCGCTGCGGATATTGTGTTAGAACCTAATGCTGAGCAAACCCTTGATTTTAAAACCTTCGGTGTTACCGGAACAAGCAAAGCTGAGATAGAGTTTTCTACTTTACCTCCAATGGATTTTACAGGCAGATTGCAATATTTGATCCGCTATCCTCATGGATGTGTTGAACAAACCACATCGAGTGCTTTTCCGCAATTATATCTAGCTGATATTTTTGATCTGACCTACGATAAAAAGCAAGATATGGATAACAACATTAAAAAAGCCATTGAACGTTTAGGTCATTTTCAAACGCCTAATGGCGGAATGAGTTATTGGATGGGTCAAAATACAGCTGATGACTGGGGTACCAGTTATGCCGGGCACTTTATGATTGAAGCTCAAAAGAAAGGTTATGTGATGCCGTTGACCTTTATGAATAATTGGTTAAAATATCAACAACAAACAGCAAGAAGTTGGAGAGCGAGTAATAGATACTATTATTATGATTTAGCACAAGCCTATCGTTTATATACTTTGGCATTAGCTGGTCACCCAGATTTAGCATCTATGAACCGTTTACGTGAGCATGGAAGGCTATCAAACGATGGAAAATGGCGTTTAGCTGCTGCTTATGCCTTGGCAGGACAGAAAGAAGTCGCTAAAAAAGTTGCCAATACTGCCAATATTGATTTTGAATCTGTTAGAGGTGATTATTATACGTATGGTTCTACTAATAGAAATAGAGCTATGGCAATGGAAACGATGTTGTTAACAGGAGATAGCAAGTCAAGAGAAATGGCACAATATTTAGCCAAACAACTTTCTTCTAAAAACTGGATGAGTACACAAACAACTTCCTATTGTTTATTGGCAATGGCAAAAATGGTTGAGATCAATGGAGGCAAAGCTGTTAAAGTACAATTTGTTACCAATAACGGAAAAGCTGAAACTATCAATACACAAAAAGCCATTGCACAACGTAAACTAAACATAAATGATGGAAATAATAGTTTAAAATTAAAGAATAATCAGGCAAATATAGTGTATGTTAGAGTGTTGAATTCGGGCGTTTTACCATTAGGCAAAGAATTGGCTGAAAAACGCAATTTAGGCATCAGTATCAATTATACTGACACCAATGACAATCGTATAGATGTTACGAAGTTGAGTCAGGGAACAGACTTTAAAGCTGTTGTTACTATAAGTAATTTAAAAAGCGAAAATCTACATGATATTGCCTTAACGGAGATATTCCCTTCAGGTTGGGAAATAGTAAATACACGTTTTACAGATTATGGTAGTTCAACAGGTAGTCAAGCAGAATTTACAGACATACGAGATGATAGAGTAAACTTCTATTTTGATCTAGATTCTAGAAGATCAAAAACATTTACAGTACAGCTCAATGCTTCCTATTTGGGTAATTATTATTTACCGGGAATACAGGCAGAAGCAATGTATGACAATGACTATTTTGTAAGAACTAAAGGTAAATGGATTAAGGTTGTGAAATGATAACCACCTCGACTTTTTGTTATCACAAAAAGCCACTCCTCCTTCAAAAGGAGGAGAGTTTTAGCGTAAAGGTTTTAAAATTTGAACAAAGAATTTAATTTGTAATCAGGAATTTAACTCCTTCCCTGAAAAGGGAAGGTGGGCGCGCTTTAGCGCGGTCGGAAGGGTAAAAAAATCTATTAAGAATCTAAGTTTAAAATGAAAAACCTACACAACCGTAAATACTTAGAAAAACAAAGAAAAACCCTTCGAAAAAACCTTACTCCCGCCGAAGCAACATTGTGGAAATATTTACAAAGAAAGCAACTCAAAGGAAGAAAATTTAGAAGGCAACACAGTATCGAAAATTATATAGTAGATTTTTATTGCGCTTCAGAAAATTTGATTGTTGAGTTAGATGGAGCAGTACATTTAGATTTTGCACAACAAAATTACGATTATGAGCGGACTCAAAATTTAGAAACATTAGGTTTTATGATTGTTCGATTTGAAAATAAATTAGTTTTTGAGAATATAGAAGGTGTTTTAGAAGAAATTAGCAGCTATTTTAAAGAATAATTGACCACCCCGAGTACGCTTTGGCGTACCCACTCCTCCTTTTTTTCAAGGAAGGGAGTTTTAGCGTAACGAATCAAAATTTGAAACAAAGAAATTCTATTTGCAGTCAGAATCTAAACTCCTTCCCCGAAGAAGGAAGGTGGATTTTGCTTTAGCAAAAGACGGAAGGGTTAAAGCAATGAAAAGAAAACAGTGAAAATAATAACCTACATAAAAAACCACAAAACTAAGTCTGCAATTGTTGTAATAATTCTAATATGGTACTATTTCTCCTTACCCAAACAACTCTTTAACGAACCGACATCAACAGTAATTGAAAGTATAGAAGGCGAATTATTAGGCGCACAAATTGCAGAAGATGAACAATGGCGTTTTCCGCATACAGATAGTATTCCGCTTAAATTTAAACAAAGTATAATCGCTTTTGAAGATGCCTATTTTTATAAGCATCCGGGGTTTAATCCGGTTTCAATTGCAAAAGCCTTTTGGCAAAATATACAATCAGGTTCAGTAAAACGTGGTGGTAGTACCTTGACACAACAAGTTATTAGATTATCCCGTAAAGGAAAACAGAGAACTTATTTTGAAAAGATTATTGAGACCATATTAGCTACACGTTTAGAATTCAGACATAGCAAATCAGATATTTTAGCATTATACGCTTCCAATGCACCTTTTGGTGGTAATGTAGTCGGTTTAGATATGGCATCTTGGCGTTATTTTGGTAGAAACCCCAGCGAATTGTCTTGGGCTGAAACAGCCACTTTAGCTGTATTGCCCAATGCGCCAAGCCTCATTTTTCCGGGTAAAAATCAAGAGCGTTTATTCCAAAAACGAAATAAATTATTAAAAAAACTTTTTAAGAACAATACTATTGATGAATTGACCTATCAATTAGCAATTAAAGAAGAATTACCACAAAAACCATATAGGTTACCACAGATTGCACCTCATTTATTACAACGAATTACAAAAACGAATAAAGGAGAACGAACCAAAACAAGTATAAAAATCAGGTTGCAGCAACGTGTAAATAGTATTGTAAAAACACATTATAATAACTTACAACAGAATCAAATTCACAATATAGCTGTATTGGTTTTGGAAGTTAAAACACGTAAAGTATTGACTTATGTGGGTAATTCACCTACAGATAAAGACCATCAAAAAGATGTAGATATTATTGATAAACCAAGAAGTACTGGTAGTATTTTAAAACCCTTTTTATATGCAGGAATGTTGGATGCTGGTGAAATTTTACCAAATACGCTGGTAGGTGATGTGCCTACACAAATAGGAAGTTATAATCCGAAAAATTTCGATTCGGAATACGACGGAGCTGTTCCGGCAAGTAGAGCTTTATCACGCTCATTAAATGTTCCGGCTGTGAGAATGCTACAACAATTCGGATTAGATAGATTCCATCATTATTTAAAAAAATTAAATTTAAAAGATGTAAAATACAATGCGAATCATTATGGCTTGTCTTTAATTTTAGGTGGCGCAGAAAGTAATTTGTGGGATCTATGTAAAAGTTATGCTTCGTTATCATCAACCATCAATCACTATGATGGTACACAAGGAAAATATTATAAAAATGAGTTTATAGAACCTACTTTTATTGCTGACAAAACAGTTGATTTTGGAACACTTTCTACTGAAAAAACCTTATTTGATGCCGGCTCAATTTATATGACTTACAAATCTTTAAAAGAAGTAAACAGACCTGAAGGCAATGAAAATTGGGAGTTTTTCGATTCTTCTAAAGAAATAGCTTGGAAAACAGGTACCAGTTTCGGATTTAGAGATGCTTGGGCAATAGGCTCAACCAAAGATTATGTAGTAGGTATTTGGGTAGGCAATGCTGATGGAGAAGGGAGGCCAGGTTTGGTAGGTATTTCAACTGCAGCGCCAATTCTATTCGATGTCTTTGATGTGTTGCCAAGAAGTAAATGGTTTAAAAAACCCTTTGATGAATTAAAGAAAATTCCGGTTTGTAATAAAAGCGGTTATAGAGCCTCTGAAATTTGTGTACAAAAAGACTCTGTTTATGTACAACGAGCAGGATTAAAAACAAGGCCTTGCCCTAATCATTTTTTGGTACATTTAGATAAAAGTGAACAATATCAGGTGAATTCATCTTGTTATCCGATCAATAAAATGAAACATAAAAGTTGGTTTGTATTATCACCATTGATGGAGTTTTACTATCAAAAGAAAAATCCGATATACAAAGTATTACCAACTTTTAAATCAGGTTGTTTGTCGGAAGAAAAATTAGTGATGGACTTTATTTATCCAAAAGAATCTGTAAAAGTATTTTTACCTAAAGACTTTAATGAACAGAGAAACGATTTAGTGTTTAGATTGGTCCACTCAATACAAGACATAAAAGTATTTTGGTATGTAGATGCTAATTTTATTGGTACCACACAAACATTTCATGAAATGGCAATACAACCAAAAACAGGAAAACATATTATTACAGTTATTGATGAATTAGGCAATGAATTAAAAAGAAACATAGAAATTACAGAATAATGATACTTTTTAAACAGCCTCATAACTTTTTACTATCACAATCAAAGCAACATAGATTTTCCCGCTGTTTTTTGTACAAAATCAATGAAAGAACTTATACTAAGCTTACCAATAATCGATTTATATAAATAGTTTTTTTTACAGAGGAAATATAGTATCTTGGCAGTATTAATTAACCCCTACCATTTCTAAATGGTATAAAATAACTCTAAACCCATGTTAAAGACCGTATTAGTTGATGATGAGATCAACGCGTTGGAGGCTTTAGAATGGAAACTAAATCGTTACATTGATGACATTCAAATAATCAAATGTAACTCTCCAATAGAAGCAATTAATATAATTCAAGAAGAAAAACCAGACCTAGTTTTTTTAGACATTGATATGCCCGAAATGGATGGTTTTACACTATTACAAAAACTATCATATACTAATTTTGACCTTATTTTTACTACAGCTCATGATGAGTATGCACTTCAAGCTATTAAGGTTTCGGCGATCGATTATTTATTAAAACCCGTCGATAAAGATGAGTTAATTACAGCAGTTGAGAAAGTAGTTGCTTCCAGAAAAGATAATCAATTAGAAGACAAACTACAATCATTATTCTCTAATCTTAATAAAAGCGATAAGATAAACGTATCAGCTGATGGTAAGATCTATTTATTAGAAAGAGATGATGTTATCATGTTAAAGTCTGATAAGAGTTATACTACGGTCTTTTTGATTGATAATAAGGAAATATTAGTTACCAAAACACTAAAAGAAGTTGAAAAAAAGTTTGCTTTTCCAGAATTTTTTAGGGTACATAATTCATTTTTAATCAATATGAATCATGTTAAAGAGTACTTAAAAAGCTTAGGCGGTGAATTGATCATGAGTAACGGAATGAGTGCTAGTATAAGCAGAAATAAAAAGGCCGAATTATTAAAAAGACTTTTTTAAACACCTTTTATGTTATTAGATTTTAGTTCTGAAATTTATTCATGGATCAGAGGAGCATTACTAATCTTATCTGTCTACCATTTAGCAATCTACTTTCAGAACAAAAAAAAATTATACTTATTTTATAGTTTATATCTACTTAGTTTTTTTATTTATTTTTTAAAAGAGATTAGTATATCTAGTTATTTACCAATTTATGACTATATAAACTTTTCTTTACAATTTTTAGGTTTTGCTGCTTATGTAGCCTTTGCTAGAAAACTATTAAATACTAAAATATATATTCCGGAATGGGATAAATTGTTAGTTCTTGAAATAAAAGCCTTTTTGATAGCTTCAATAAGCTTTATTTTTATTCAAATTGTTTATGGTTATAGTTATCAGGAAAAATTATTCTTGATGTTAATACCAATAATTACCATTTTTTCAATACTCACCTATTTTGTTTTAACAAAAATAAAAGGCAAACACGTAACTTATTTTATTATAGGCTCTTTAAGTTTTATAATTTTAGCGAATATTAGTTTTTTGGGACCTGAAGCTTTAGGAGAAAATTATTTTCTAGAACGAGATGTTGATCCAATGTTTTTCACTTATTTGGGAGTCATCATAGAAACCACAATGTTTGCAATCATTATTGGATATAGAGCTAAAAAAAATGAAGAGAAAACGAAAGAAATAGAATACCAATTAGTGTCAAAAACAAAAGAAATGGGTGATCTTAAAATGACCGTTTTACAAACTCAAATGGATCCTCATTTTTTATATAATTCATTGAATTCTATTAATAATTTTGTGCTAAAAAATGATGTTGAAACTGCTTCTGATTATATCACTAAATTTTCAAGATTAATTAGAGAAATTTTAAAGAATTCTTCACGTTTAACAATTCCGCTTGAAGAAGATCTAGGCGTTTTAGGTTTATATGTAAAACTTGAGCAAATGAGGATGACAGGAGGATTTGATTATATAGTAACGATTGATGATACAATTAATTTAAAAGAGATTCAAGTACCACCATTATTTATGCAACCCTATATTGAAAATGCTATTTGGCACGGGTTTGTAAATAAAAAAAACTATAAAAAAATTAGTCTTACAATTTATGATGAAGATGATAATATACGTTGTGAAATAATTGACAATGGTATTGGAATTGATAAAACAAAAGCCCATGCTAAAAAGAATGAAAGCACAAGAAAACCATTTGGAATAAAAGCCTCAGAAGATAGAATTAAATTACTACATGAAAATCAAAGTGTTTATGTCATCATTGAAGATATTTCAGACGATAAAGCTACAGGCACTATGGTTACCATAAAATTCCCAAAAGAGATATAAAATTACCCGTTGTACATTTTGACAAATTCTGTCAATTCGAGTGAATTTTACGAGTAAAAATCACTCAAACCGACATTTCGGAAAGTATTTTAATTCAAAATGCACAACGAGTTAAAATTGTATGAGTTTTAATTTAGGATAATTTACCGTTTGTTTACAAAAAGCTACCATTTATTAGTATTTTCCTTACAATTATTGTTTTTCTCAAAAAAATATAAAAACAAAATGTAAATTTGAAAGACTAATATAACCCCTTAGAAACCAATGTCATTAATATCTTTTTCAAAACCATCTGATAGAGATGTCTTACAAAAAGTAGTAGAAAAAGAGAATATCATAATATGTTTTGTTGGAAAAGGAAGAATTCTTCAAAATATAAAGGAAACCCTTTATATAAGAACAGTAAAAGTAAGGCTTGAAAAAGAAGAAGTATTACAAAAAGTAATTTATGCCAAAAAAGGAATAACATGGTTATTTAAAGCTATTGAAATTCTAGCTCCGGTTAATAATTCTGCTATGGGAAAGAATAAGTAGATTAAAATTATTGACTGGAGCATTTTTTAACCAAATTTATGTTCATGGGAAAGTGACTATTAAAAGAAAAATTTAGAATTGTTTAAAAACCTTAAAATAGAAGATGTCTTTATTTTAAGGTTTTCTATTTCCAAGTAGAATGAGGTCTCTTACTTAATTCAGAATTATAATACTTTTTTTTACCTGTTACTTCTTTTCCAAGCCATTTAGGACTTAGAAACTCTTCATTTTTGGTTTTTAATTCAATCTCAGCAATGCATAACCCAAGATTATTACTTAAAAACTCATCAACTTCAAATGTATGATTTTCACTTTTCACCAAATATCGAAACTTTTCTATAGGCGTAGTTTCGCATAGTAATAATAATTTTTCGGCGTCGGTTCTAGAGATTTCCTTTTCCCATTCAAAACGACTAGTACCTCCATCATAAGACTTTCCCTTTACAGTTATATATCCAAGCTCATCAATAACCCTAACCCTAACAACCCTGTGCTTATTTGAATTTAAAAAACCTTGTTTAATATAGGTTTTCTTAAAACATTCTTTTTTATAATCAGATGATGATACTAAAAATTTACGTTCAATTTCAATTGACATAGTATTACATATTCTTGACACTAAAAATACATCTTTTATCGTTAATATTAAATATCTTTGACAGGATAATAATTAATATTATGAAGAGATATCTTTGTTTATTTTTACTTTCACTGACCTTAGTTAGCTGGTCTCAAACTGACTTTAGTGCTAATTGGGAAGACTTCTATTCTTATAACAATGTTAAAGATTTTATAAAAGTAGATTCTAAAATTTATGCAGTAGTAGATAATGCGGTTTTTATATATGATGTAACCACGCAAGAAGTTCAAAAATTATCTTCAGTACATGGTTTATCAGGCAAAACAGCAACCAGTATTCATTTTAGTGAGGTTTTTCAAAGATTGGTTATAGGTTATAAAACAGGCTTGATAGAAATTGTTGATGCTGATGGTAAAATAACAGTAGCGAATGATATAGAAAGATTGACTATTACTGGAGAAAAAAATGTAAATCATATTGTTGAATTTGATAATAAACTATATCTATCAACGCCTTTTGCAATTGTAGTTTATGATATTGAAAACCTACAATTTGGAGACACTTATTTTATTGGAAATAATTCAACAGCAGTTACAATAAATCAAATAGCAATATTTAATGATATTATTTATGCGGTCACTGAAATAGGTATTTTTACTGCTGACGTTAATACTCAGAATTTAATTGACTTTAATAATTGGCAACAGCCTCAAGGTGATTTTTTAGGTAATTTTAAGACAGTTGAGGTTTTTAATGATCAGTTATTTACTTCTAGAGCTAGTGGTTTTTATAGGATTGATTCTGCTGCTACTTTACAATTTATTGGTTTCTTGGCAGATAATATTTTAAACTTAAAAGCTTCTGAAGAATATATTGTTGCCACTACTAGAAAATCTGCAATAGTATATAATTCATCAATGAGTCAAGTATTAGCTACTAATACAACATTAGAATTCGAATATAATTTAAATGTTGCTTATGCTGAAAATAATACAATTTATTTAGGTAGTACTGAATTCGGAATTTTACAACGTAGCTTTTCTAATGATATAGAACATTTTGAAATTCACCCTAAAGGACCAACCTCAAATGATATTTTTTCAATTACTGCCGAAAATAATAATTTATGGGTTGTTTATGGAGGTTATGATGCCGCTTTTACACCACGACAGCAACAATTTGGATTTAGCCATTTTAATGGAGAGGATTGGGTCAATACTCCTTATAACCCTGCCTTTGCAGCAAGAGATTTGGTACATATAACGATTGATCCAAACCAAGAAAATAAAGTTTATATAAGTTCATGGGGGCAAACTAATACAGGACAGTTAGATGCAACAGGAGGAATCTTAGTTGTTGAAAATGATGAAGTAAGTGTATTTTTAAATCATACCAATAGCGGCTTAGAAGATTTGGCGCCAAATAATCCGGATTATCATAGCATTAGAATTAACGGAACGGCATTTGACAATCGAGGGAATTTATGGGTAGCAAACGCATGGATTGATAAGAAATTAAAGAAATTATCACCTAACGGAACTTGGAGTGAATTTGATCTAAGTTCTATAATGACTGACCCTGCTTTTGGTTTGACAGAATTGATTATAGATAGAACAGGTAATGTTTGGATTGGCACTAGAAGAAATGGCGTTTTAGTTTATAATGAAACCGGAGATAGAAAAAGAGCATTAGTTACTGAAGCAACCAAAGGTTCTTTACCAGATCCAAATACCAGATCTGTAGTTGTTGATAGAAATAATAGAATATGGATTGGCACCAAAAAAGGATTGGTAATATTCTCTAATGCGGGAGGCATTTTTGATGCAGATATTTATGATGCAGCACCTGTTATTATTGATGATGATGGAATACCAAAAAAATTACTGGGAGACCAACCGGTAAACACTATTGCCATAGACGGAGCAGATAATAAATGGTTCGGCACAGATACGGGTGGTGTATTGGCTACAAACCCATCAGGAAGGGAAACCTTGTTTAATTTCAATAAAGACAATTCGCCACTACCTTCAAATAGAATTATTAAAATTAGAGTTGACAATAGTAATGGAAAAGTGTTTTTTGCCACAGACAAAGGTATAGTTGCCTTTAATAATAATGTAGCACCTTTCGGAGATAATTTAGGAGAAGTATATGCCTATCCTAATCCTGTAAAGAAAGAACACGATTTTGTGACTATTGATGGTAGAAACGATACGCATTTACCTAGAGGAACTAACGTGAAGATTTTAGATGCTTCCGGACGTTTGGTACACGAAACGAATGTTGTTGAAGGACAAGAATTAAAAGGAGGAAAAGTAGTTTGGAATAAAACAAATTTAGCAGGTAAAAAAGTAGCTTCAGGTGTTTATATTGTACTATTAACATTACCTGATAGATCTGAAACTTCAATGACCAAAATAGCTATAATTAATTAAAAATGGATGCTACAACAAAAGCCATTGTTTTAAGCTCTATTAAATATGCAGATTATGATATAATTGTAAAATGTTACACAGAATTGGGCATTAAGTCCTATTTGGTTAAACGAATTTTTAAACAAAAAAAAGGAAAACTATCACCAGCTTTTTTCCAACCATTAACACAATTAGAAATTACAGCCAACTATAATCCAAATAAAACATTACATTTTATAAAGGAAGCCAATGTAAGCTATTCATATACTACTATTTTTACTGATATTGCTAAACAAACCATCTCTGTATTCTTATCAGAAGTATTGACAAAAACTCTTCGAGAAGAAGAAACAAATCAACAATTATTCACTTATTTAGAAACGGCTTTTATATGGTTAGATACACATAATATGTCTGCAAATTTCCATCTACTTTTTTTGATGAATTTGACTAAATATTTAGGGTTTTATCCTGAAAAAGATACCAATTCTTTATACTTTGATTTAGAAAATGGAAAATTCTCAGACCAACTGACCTCAAATCACTATATTTCGGGAGAAAATTTAATATATTTTAGAATGTTACTCGGCACAAATTTTGATGTATTACATGAATTAAAATTTAATAAAAAAGTCAGGCAAAATATACTAGAGATTTTAATACAATATTTTCAATTACATTTGCCGGGCTTTAGTAAACCAAAGTCTTTAGAAGTGTTAAAAGTGGTATTTAGTTGATTATGAAGAGAT
>CAYXAZ010000055.1:0-22930 GCA_964463085.1 uncultured Flavobacteriaceae bacterium
GGACTAACCAGCCTTCGGCGGGCAGGCGGGTTAGTTTGAAAAAATATGGCAAGAAACCGACAAAGGAGGTTCACGAACACCATTAAAATAAAATAAAATAGGAGTGAGTAATTGGAAAAAATTCATCAAATCCTTTTGAAAATCCTAAGAAAAAGCAATTTTTTCCGGGTAAAATTATTAAAATATCTAGATTCTAATCACTTTTTTACTTAATTCAGCGCCATTATCAAAAGTTGCATTTAATATCAATACAGTACCTTTTTTAATTGTACTCGTATGAATGCTAAATTTGCTGTCATTTGGTTTACTATCAATTAATAATCTACCCATCATATCATATATCTTAAGGTTTGTAATTATGGTAGACGACCTTAATTGTAAAGAATTACTTTCATTCGCTATGATAAAATTATTATCTAAATTTAAATCATCAATATCTAATACAGAACTGGTAAACTGCAGTGTAAATCTGTCTGGAAAATTACCACTTCCATCAATGTCAAATTCATAATCAGCTTGTTTTAAATCATGTGTAATACCTAGTTCATTATCAACTATATATACACCAGTGTCATTTAAAATACCTTCTATATTATCAATACTCATTTTATAGGTCATTAATTGATCTATATAAGTATCAAAACCTAAAGTTATTTTTTTATCGATATTAAAACGAGGTAAGCCTTGAATTGTATATTTATCATTATTAATTTTAGAATAAAAGCTAATCCATGAGGCACTTACTTTCTCGCCATCAAAGCCTCTATCTACACCATCAGTTGCTTGGTCAAAAAAACCTACTAAAAGCTGATTAAAAGCACCACCGGTATTGCTTTCAACATTCAACCAGATCCTGTCTTTCTTTTTTGTAATTGTATTTTTAGTGTCTGATGCTCTAAAAAGCTGAGCATTTGGACTTTGTAATCGCATGTCATTTTGAAAAGATAATGTTCCGGAATTAGTTGCTTTAACAAAAAATCCTTGTCCTGAAGCGATATTATTCGTTGGAGCACCATCAGGATTAGAACCTGTAGATGAAGCAGTCACTGTACCGCCTGTTAAATTATACGTTGCATAGTCATCTCCTAAAAAATCTCCACTAGTACCATTAGATATTGGTGTATAATGTGTCCATAACCAAATAGTACCATCCATTATATTATTAGATTGTATAAAATTATCAATATTAATTGCTGAAGGATATGGATTTCCTATTAAATTAAATTTATTATTACCTACAGCAGATATATCTACAATGCCATTATTTGGCGCTCCTGTAAATATAACAGAATGAGTTCCCCCGCTTGATGTAGTATTTGGTGCTTCAGCTATATATCCTTTAGCTTTAATCATATTGTCCGAAGCTACATCCCAAGTATTATTATTAATGTTAAATTCAAAAATTCTATTTGGATTAACAGGATCAACATCGACACTTCCACCAAAAGTTTGTTCGATTGTAGTATTAACAGGTGAAGACCAAAAGGTAAAATCTCTATAATTATTTAATGCAGTTGATGTTTTATGAGCATTAAACGTCCCAGAAACCGAAACTTTTCCACTATCATTGGTCATTAATAATGAACCTTGATGTCTAACTTCTAAAATTCCGTTTACAGTTAAATCATTGTGAACTGTAATATAATCATTAGCTCTAACATTTACGGTTCTACTACTATTAATTTGACAATCACAAGACTCAAAACTACCATCAGTAGCAGTATCATAATTACTATTTATAATGGCAGTAGTAAATGAATTAGGCGCTCCGTTATTCCAGCCAGAATTATTCCATCTTGTAGTAAGAGGGCATTTAGATGAATAAGCAACAATATTAAAATTTCCAGATGTTTCATTATTCCATGACCAAACTCTAATATAAACTGTTGTATTTGACAAGCCGGTTAAGTTTATAGTGCTGTAAAGTCTAGAGCCACTATCATCATCACAAGCTACTTGAGTTAATGAACCGCATGAGCCAGTGTATATAGCCAAACCCGTATCTATATTAGATCCGGCATTTTGAGTTTCAATATTTAAAACACCAGAAGCAGGTACTTGAGCAGTATACCAAACATCATTTCCGTTATAATTAGCACAACTTGGTGTAGGTAATTCGACAGAATCTGTAGAATTTATATTTGTGCCAGTCAAAACATTTTGAGTGTTATCTGTACCAACAGTTAAAGAAACAGCATCAATACAATTATTATTTGCAGGAGCTGGGGGAGTGACATCATAAGCAACAATATTAAAATTACCCGATGTAAGATTGCCATATGCCCATACTCTTATATAAATAGTTGTATTGGGTAAGTCGGTTATATCTACTTTAGAATAAAGGTTGCTAGGAAAATTTATATCATCATCACAAGCTATTTCAGTTAGATTACCACAACTACCTGAATAAACAGCCAAACCAGTATCAATATTAGAACCTGCATCTTGAGTTTCAATTGTAATATTACCAGAAGTAGGTACTTGAGCTATATACCAAATATCATTACCTTGATAATTTGCACAAGATGGGCTAGGTAGTTGACCTGAACTTGTTACACCTACATTAGTTTCCGTAATTACATTTTGAGTGTTATTTGCACCTACTGTTAATGTAGTTGCACTATTACAATCATTATTTACTGGTGGTGGAATTGATTCTAGTCTTATATTGTCAATTCCTGCAAATTCGGTAGTGCCATCATTTTGCTTAACGGATATTACGACACTTAAATTTGTAACTGAAGAAGGAATATTAACTGTTTCAGTAAGCCAACCATCAGAGTTTACGCCATTTCCGCTATTATTAAAACCATCTACTAATAAGACTTCACCTTGACTTACGTTATCGTAAAATAATTCATATTTTATATCATCATTATTTCTATATCGTATCACATAAAAGTCGAAAGAAAACACAATATCATTAGACGATGAAATATTGACATTAGGTAAAGTAATTGATTCAAACCTTGAACCACCACAATTACCTCTAAGATCTTGAATTCCCCAAAATTGATTACCATCATTAGGAGTTATAACATTTAACGAAGTACTATAGTCCCAACGATCATTACCAACAGTACAAGGTGGCGTAGAAAAAGTTATGGGAGTCCAAGTATCACCAGAAACTTCAAAGCTTTGTTTAGCTATGATTTGAGAATAAGTTGTAAAATTTCCTAAAAGAAATAATATTACAAAATAGATAATTGCTCTCATGGGTTGATTTTAAAACTTTTTATTAGAAAATAATAACGACTTTTCATGAAATATATTGGTTTAATATTTCATACATTTTACGCCTGTATTGATATAACAACTAAACATATTTATTTCCTACGCTTATTTGATTACTTTTATATAAGCAATTAACAAATATAAATGATTGGTAAAACCACTTATACAGTCGAAGAAGCTAAAAAACGTATGGAAGGGTATTGTTCTTATCAAGAACGCTGTCATCAAGAAGTTGAACGAAAACTGAATGAAATGAATTTAATTATTGAGGCAAAAGAATTAATTATGTTGCATTTATTAGAACATGATTTTTTAAATGAAGAACGATTTTCAAAGACCTATGCTCGAGGTAAA
The DNA here is from genome assembly GCA_964463085.1 of uncultured Flavobacteriaceae bacterium. GTDB lineage: Bacteria > Bacteroidota > Bacteroidia > Flavobacteriales > Flavobacteriaceae > Aureibaculum. The sequence goes on from CAYXAZ010000055.1 coordinate 3,589, forward strand.
TTCAATATAAAAAAATGGGGGAAACAACGCATAGTTAGAGAATTAAAGTTTAGAAACATCTCTGAATACAATATAAAATCAGGACTACAAGAAATTGAAGAAGATAATTATTATAAACTTTTTAATGAATTGGCTCAAAAAAAATGTTCAAATATTAAAGAAACAAATATTTATAAAAAAAGAAAAAAATTGGCTGATTATTTACTGTATAGAGGTTGGGAGTCAACATTAGTTTATAACAAGGTAATAGAATTGATACCTAATTAACTTTGCGATATATTAAAAAATAGAATTGATATTTTTATATAAAAAAGAGTTGCTAGTTTAATTAGCAACTCTTCTATTTTATTTATGAATACTGGTTTAATTTAAAATTAATTTCTTAACCAATTGTTTATTATCAATACTTATTCTCAAAAAGTATACGCCTTTAGCAACGCCAACCATATCTAATTTATAGTTATTATCAGTGATATTTGTGTGATTACGAATTAGTTTCCCGGTCACATCAAATACTTGAAGCTTCATTACTTCGCCATTACCATTTATTCTGCGAATATTAAAGATATCAGAAGAAGGATTAGGATATATAGAAAAGGCATCTTTATCAAAATCATTAACAGCTAATATTGCAGTAGCATCTATCACAAAATCGTCAATAACAACACCCTCTCCATTAGTATTTTGATCTGAAGCAAATTTAAACCTAAAAAGAATACTAGACTCATTAGTTAAAGCTGCTAAATCATAACTATATTCTTTTAACGTAGTATCAGTACCAGTCCATTGTTTACCAATGGTTAATACTCTATTCGGATCAATAAAGCTGCTATTATACCAATTAGGATCTGTAGCTGTACCTAAAACTTGCCATGTTGCACCTTGGTCTATACTGTATTCCATATACAATACATCCCAATCCGGTTCAATATCAAAAGCCATTTTAAATTTTAAAATGGGGTTTTCTAATAGTGCTAAGTTATAACAAGGTGAATATAAAAAGGCAGTAGTGTTGTCAGAATAGTTACCTGATGGGTTTGTTGCATAACCTGAAGCTACAGCAAAATTAAGGCTTGTCGTAGTAGGTGTTCCTATTTGCCATAAGTCATCTGCTATCCAAACATCGGGATTTATATCTCCAAAAGTATTTACATATTGACCTGTTCCTTCTTGATTGACCGTAAAAGAACTCTGGGATGTATTATTAGATTGATTAGCATCATTCGCTAAAACAATTGTAGCGCTTAATGTATGTTCGCCTTCTGCTAATTGTGATGAGCTAGTTGATAAACTTACAATTGCAGATGTATTAGGAGCTATTGAGCCTGTCCAATTAAAAACCTGATTTGCTCCACTATCAATATTGTAATTTACTGTAAATGAAGTAATGATACTTGTGCCATTATTAAATACACTTAATTTTGGAGTAACCTCACCACAAGAGATCGAGTTGTTAGGTGAACTAATCTTTAATAGATCAATTTCTATTGATGGGAAAATAGTAGCAGTAATAGATGATTGCCATATACTTCTACCATAAGTAGCAGCTGTAATTGTATTGTCATACGGATTTATTTCTATATCTGTAACAGCTACATTTGGTAAATTGGTAGAAAAAACTTCCCAAGTATTGGTAGCATCATCTCTATAATATACACCTAACGCAGTGCCAACATAAATTGAATTATTCGGACTATATATATGATGTCTTATTACAAATTTAGATTCATTTGGTAAGCCACTACTTATATCGGTAAAAGTGAGACCTCCATCTGTAGATTTAAAAACACCCCCACCAGTAGAACCACTACTTGGAAATTGTGGATTAGAACCAGCTACTGTGACCCAAACAATGTCACTATTAGTATTATGTACTTCTATTGAACTAATATTTGAGCCTGCTGAAAGACCAGTTTGTGAAGATGGAAGGGTTGTAAATGTAATTCCTTTATCTGTGCTTTTATAGAGTGTAAGACCTCTAGATACATAGATAATGTCATTATTACTAGGGTCAATTTCAACAACCTCAAGGTTACCACCGAAAGAATGATTTGATATTCTAACCCAGGAATCGTTAATTAATTGATATAATTGACTATAACCTGCATATAGTTCACTCGCTTTGTTAGCAACTAATGGTGTAACCCAATTGCCATTTGAGGGGCCTCCTGTAACTGTAGATCCAGTGAGTCCACCATCATTAGTTTTGAATAAATTTTGCCCTAATTGCATAAATCCATAAAATGTATTTTCATCATTTGGGTCAGAAGCTGAATCCATACCATCACCTCCATGATAATTATGCCAGTTATTATTTGTTAATGAAAAACCACCGTTGTCTTGTAGACCACCAGCTAACTTATTAGAGTTTTGCTTAGATACAGTAACTTTGTAAAATTGACTAATAGACATATTTGTAGTTAAGTCAGTAAAATTTGTACCATTATTAGAAGATCTGTACACACCACCATCAGAACCAACATATATAACACCATCATAATGTCTTATAAAATGTATATCAGCATGTGTATATGAAGGAGTTTGTTGAAACCAAGAGTTTATTTTAGTAAAATTATCACCTCCATTAGATGATCTCCAAATATCTAAAACACCAACGAACATAGTGTTAGCATCAGTATCAGAAATACTAAAGGCTAAATCAAACCATGCTTGACTACTTCCAAAAAAATTAGCACTTTGATTTGTTTTGGTAAAAGTATCACCACTATTAGTAGAGATATAAATGCCTTGAAACGCCCAATTAGTTCTGACAGCTAATATATAAACATTATTAGGTGCAGCCGGGGTAACTTCAATCCGAAACCTCCCAATATTACCTAAAATAGATAATTTGTCTGTTGTATCTGTAAAAGAATCTCCTCCATCAGAAGAGATAAATAATCCATTACTAGAGACAGCATAAATAGTATTTGAGTCACCGGGTTTTAATTTAAAGTCTCTGATATGACCAGATTGCTTATTTACCCATGAATCACCACCATTAGTAGATAGAAATAAACCTGTACCAGTAGCTACCCAAATTCTGCTAGAATTTGAAGGGTCAATGATAATTTCATTACTAGAGATAGGATTTCCAGCTATATTTCCTGTTGTATTCCAATTTGCACCACCATCTATTGATTTTAACACGCCTATAGAATACGAATCACCAGCATCATCATCACCGGTAGAAATATAAATAATATTTGAATTGTTAGGATCAATGGCAATACCAGAAACACCAATTTGAGGTAAATCATCTGTCAAAGGTGTCCAGTTTACACCGGCATCTGTAGATTTCCAAAGGCCTCCAGCTGGAGCACCAACATAAATTGTATTTGCATTATTAGGGTCAACAACAACAGTATTGACTCTACCTTGTCCACTATTACTAGATTGAGAAAAAGGTCCTTTTGTAATCCAATTACTTACAACATTTGTAGACTTTGCCATTTGTTGTTTTTGTTCCCAGGCTTTCCATAAATGCTCGGCTGGCGCAATAGTTCCATCTTCTTGTAAATATTGACTCCAGTGGTATTCCCATCTTTTAAAAGGTTTATAACCACTCCCTTTTTTATCAATGTCTTTAGTTGCAAAGTATCTATCGTAATTTTCAGAAATTTGCTTAAAAGTTAAGTTAATATTCTTATTTTTTGTATTCTCATTTGATATATCTAAAGGTAATTGTTGTGCATATAATATGCTCAATGAGAAAAGTAGTATTGGTAAAACGAGTAATTTTTTAAACATAAACAATTTTTTAATTAAAAATATGAAGGCAAACTTAATAAAAAACTTAATTTTTTTGTAAAAATTTTAGTTAAATTATTCTATTTCAATGGTTTTTACCTCTTCTTCTAGTTTTTCTTGATTTGTAATATTATTGATTTTTGAATTTAAAGCTGAAAAAGCATCCAAAATATTTTGAATTTCAGTTTTAACCTCGGTAGTACTAATAGTTGATATCGAAGCCATGTCAGTTAGTCGCAAGGCATTATTATGAAGTACATTAATTCTAATACTTATATCTGGTTGTTTAAACCTTTCAATTTTTACTGAATCTTTTAATTGTTGCGTAGTTGTTGAAAGCTCTTTGGATAAATTTAAAGCTTCATTGGTAGAAATGCTATAAAATCTGGTTAATAACTCATCTAACTGTTGATATTCTTTCCAGTTATCAACTTTATTTTTTGCTTCAGGTAGTAAAGTTTCACCTATACTTCTAATGTTTTTCTGATCTTCTATTTTAACTGTGTCTATTACAGTATTATCGTTTTTAACCTGAGAAAATTTACCCTTTTTACAGGAAGCAATACTAATTATAAAGATGAAAAAGTATAGTAGTTTATTATTTATCATTTTTATGTATAAATTGAATGTTTTAACAAAAGTAATAAATAAAGATTTGTAACTATTTGACATTATTATTTCTTTATATTTGCTCACCTTATTTTATATTTTTTTTGATGAGTGATACCATACTTATTATTGGAGCTTGTGGGCAAATAGGCACTGAGCTTACTTTAAAATTACGTGAAATTTTTGGGAACACAACTGTAATTGCTTCTGATATTAGGGAAGGCAATACTGAATTGATGGAAAGTGGACCATTTGAAATATTAGATGCTACTAATAAAGAGAGAGTAGATGAAGTTGTTGAAAAACATTCTGTTTCTGAAGTATATTTAATGGCGGCTATGTTATCCGTAACTGCAGAAAAACATCCTCAAAAAGCATGGGATTTAAATATGAACTCTTTACTTCATATATTAGATCTAGCAAAAGAAGGGTCGATAAAAAAAGTGTTCTGGCCAAGTTCAATTGCTGTTTTTGGTACAACTACGCCTAAAGATAATACCCCTCAAGAAACTGTAATGGAGCCAACAACTGTTTACGGTATTAGTAAATTGGCAGGCGAACGCTGGTGTGCTTATTATAAAAACAAATACAATGTGGATGTAAGAAGTGTACGTTATCCGGGTATTATAAGTTGGAAAACGAATCCTGGTGGAGGTACTACAGATTATGCTGTTGAGATTTACCATAAAGCGATAACCGATAATTTTTACAATTGCTTTTTAGCGGAAAATACCAGATTGCCAATGATGTATATGGATGATGCTATAAAAGCAACCATAAATATTATGCAAACCGATTTGCCGGATAATTTCTTTTCATATAATATTGCTGCTATCAATTTTACTCCTAAAGAAATTACCGTAGCTATACAAAAACACTTACCTAATTTTAAAATTGAATATTCACCTGACTTTAGACAGGAAATAGCTGATAGTTGGCCTCAAAGTATTGATGATACCAAAGCCAAAGAAGATTGGAATTGGAAACATTCATTTGATCTGAAAAAAATGACTGAAGTAATGTTAGAAAACCTAAAAGAGAAATATAATTCTTAGAATTTCTTGTTTTGTAAGTTCTGACTTTTATGTAGTCTAATGTCGAGTAAATACTAATTTTAATAGATGAGAAATATAATTGAAAATAGCCTAAAAAAATCATTATCTTACTCAGAATATCGAAAGTTGGTAGCTGATTTATTAGTTGAAGGAAAATCTACAGGAGAAAATCAAACAGATGATCTACTGAATTATAGCAAATTGAATCATAGTAGAATGAAACGTTTAGATAAGACGTTTAACTTATCTGAAAATTCAAAAGAAATTCTAGGAAATTCAACCACAAAATATAGTTGGATTGTATTAACTGAAAGCTGGAGTGGTGATGCCGCTCATGCATTATCAGTTATAAATAAGATAGTTGAGGCATCAGATAATATTGAGTTAAAAATTGTATTACGTGATGAAAATGAAGCATTAATGGATAGATTTTTAACAAATGGAAGTAAATCAATTCCGAAGTTAATTGCTATTGATGCTAATACCAAAGAAGTGATTAATTCTTGGGGTCCGAGACCATCAGAAGCTACTAAAATGGTAGAAGAACAAAAAGAAAAATTTGGTGCTCTTGATGCTGAGTTTAAAAAAGAATTACAAGTTTGGTATAATGCAAATAAAGGTATTAATATTGAAGAAGATATACTAAAAATTTTATGTATTACGGCTGATTGTGTTTAAAAAATCTTCAATTGTAGAAGCATTATCTACAGAAAAATTTCCAATTTTAGTACGTCTTAAACTAGATAAATGCGCTCCGGAATTTAAGGCTTTTCCAAAATCATAAGCCAACGAACGTATATAAGTACCTTTACTGCAAACTACTTTAAATTCAATTTTAGGGAGGTTAATATTGGTAATTTCAAATGCGTCAATTATAACTTTTCGTGATTTTATCTCGATAGTTTCACCTGCTCTGGCTAGTTCGTATAACCGTTTGCCATCTTTTTTAATAGCTGAAAAAATAGGAGGTTTTTGTTCAATTTCTCCAATAAATTGTAGCGTAGTTTCTTTTATCAATTGTTCAGTTATATGTTCAATAGTAAAATGTTTGTCTATTTCGGTTTCCAGATCATAAGAAGGTGTTGTTGAACCTATTGTAAATGTACCTGTATACTCTTTTATTTGAGCTTGAAATTCGTCTATTCTCTTTGTAAACTTTCCTGTACAAATAATTAGTAAGCCTGTTGCTAAAGGATCTAATGTACCGGCATGACCAACCTTTATTTTTTTTAGTTTGAATTGTTTCTTAATTGCCCATCGTAATTTGTTTACAACTTGAAAAGAAGTCCATTCTATTGGCTTATCAATCAATAATACTTGTCCGTTTTTAAAATTTTCGACAGTCACTTGTGCTGAATTTATTTCAGTATCTAATTATTTAATAAAGCATAACTAATAGCGATCAACCCAATAATAGTGCAATAGATGGCAAAATAAGATAACTTGCTTTTTTTGACCAATGTTATCATCCAATTACAAGCAAACAGTCCTGAAATAAATGCAGCTACAAAACCTACGCTCATTATTCCTATTTGAGAACTTTCAAAATTAATACCACCTCCAAGCATATCTTTTGCTACTTTTCCTAAAATTAATGGTACTACCATTAAAAAAGAAAAACGAGCAGCCTTTGTTCGATCAACACCTAATAAAACAGAAGTAGAAATCGTAGCTCCTGAACGAGATATACCGGGAAGCATAGCAATAGCTTGTGAAACACCAATAATTAAAGCATTTGTATAAGAAATATTTTTAGTGGTGTTTTTAGCTCTATCGGCTAACAATAACAGGACTGCTGTAACCAATAACATACAGCCTACAAGTAAAATTCTACCTCCAAAAAAAGCTTCTAACTGTTTTTCAAAAAGCAGGCCGATAATTACAGCAGGAATCATGGAAATAATAATTTTTAGAGAAAATACCATCTCATCATTCCATTTAAATTGAAAGATTCCTTTTATAATCTCAAGCACTTCTTTTCTAAAAACAACAAGTGTACTCAAGGCTGTGGCAAAATGTAAGATTACAGTAAAAGTTAAACTTTCTTCAGGTAAAGAATTGTCTCCGAAAATTGCTTTAGCCAATTCTAAATGACCGGAAGACGATACTGGTAAAAATTCAGTTAACCCTTGAATTAATCCTAAAATAATAGCTTCTAAATAGCTCATTTTTATTTTTTAGGATTGGCTAAAATAGCATAGATCTCTATGGCAAAACCTATAAGAACTAATGTAGGGGCAATACGAATTCTTCTAAAATTATAGATTTCTTCATTAAAAACAGCAGGGTCATCGCTACCGCCACCTGCCATTAGTATAAAACCTAAAGCTATAACAAGTAAACCAATAAGCATAATTATATAATTTCGCTTACCAAATAAAAATTCACCTTTATGTTTTGTTGTCTTGCTGTTAGACAAGTCTGATTTTTTCTTTTTAGACATATTAGTAATACAATTGATCTGTTCGTAAATTTAAAAAACGCTGGGTTGCGAAAAAGGCGCTTAACCAGGTAATAATGATTCCCAATAAAAAAACACCTCCAAAAAGAATTGCTAAGAGCGTTGTATTTTCTAAAAAACCAAATTCAGGAAAATTGTCATTCATATAATATATTGCTACAGCTAATGCTGCCACTGCTAATAATGATCCGACAGCACCCAGTTTAATACTATTAAGCACAAAAGGCCTTCTAATAAAACGTTTGGTTGCACCAACCATTTGCATGGTTTTTATCGTAAAACGTTTAGAATATACTGATAACCGGATAGAATTATTGATTAATATCATCGCTATTAAGGTGAAAATACCACTAAAGATCAATACCCAAAGGCTGATTCGTTTTACATTTTTAGTTAATATTACAATTAATGATTTATCGTAAGATATTTCAAAAACTGCTTCTTTTTTTATCAATTGTGATTCTATTTCATTCATTTTTTCTGGTGAAACAAAATCTGCTTTAAGGTAGAGATCAATAGAGTTTTTAAGCGGATTGTAGCCTAAAAAATCCATAAAATCTTCACCATTCTCTTTTTTAGCAAGTTCGGCAGCTTCTTCTTTAGAAACATAAGTTATTGATTTGGTATAATCTTCACTTTTTAGAACAGTCTGTAAATTCTTTACAGTTTGTTTGTCAACATCATCTTTTAAAAAGATAGTTATTGATGCTTGTTCTTTGAAATAGTCGGAAACTTTTTTAGTGTTTAATACCAATAGTCCAAATAATCCAAGTAAAAAAAGTACAAAGGCTATACTCAATATTACAGATATATACGAAGATCGTAAACGTCTTTTTTGATATTTTTCAAAAGAAGTACTCATTTAAAATTTACGAATTATGTTTGTTGAATTACGATTGATTAAAATCATCGCAATATACAAACTTAGTATTGAATTTTAAGTCTTTTTTCTTGTGTCTTTTTTCTCTTCTCTCTTCTCTTTAAAACCTATTTCCTGACATAATTCTATCAAAATACCATTCGTAGATTTTGGATGCAAAAACGCTACTAATTTATTATCTGCTCCCTTTTTTGGGGTAGTATTTATAATGGTAAAACCTTCTTTTTTAAGACGTTTTATTTCAGATTTTATATCGTCAACTGCAAAGGCTATATGATGTATACCTTCTCCTTTTTTTTCGATAAATTTTGCAATAGGACTTTCAGGATTTGTAGCTTCTAACAGTTCAATTTTGTTAGGTCCCGATTTAAAAAATGATGTTTTAACACCTTCAGAAACTACTTCTTCAATTTTATAATGTGGACTGCCAAAAAGCTGCTTAAAAAGAAGGTTTGATTTCTCTAAATCTTTAACAGCAATACCTATATGTTCAATTTTTTTCATTTTATAACCTATAATTTAATAATAATTTCTTGTTAGCAGTTCCCCTCTTGAGAGGGGAACTAGATACAACTTCAGTTATAATTTATCCTCTATAGAGGATATAGAATTATTTTACTATTCAAAATAGTTATATCCAAAAGTAATCTAAAATACTACTTTTATGTTTCAAAAATATAGAATTTTATCATTAAAAGTGATTGATAAATACAATTATCAGTTTTAAACCTTATTTTTGCAAAATGGAAACGAATAGACAGAAAAAAATAGCTGGGGTTTTACAAAAAGATTTAGTTGATGTGTTGCAACAAGCGGCACAAGAAGGGATGAAAGGTGTAATTATATCGGTTACAAAAGTCAGAGTCACCTCAGACTTATCTGTTGCAAAAGTGTTTTTGAGTATTTTTCCGGCAGACAAAAAAAATGAATTAATTGAAGGAATACAGTCAAATACATCACTAATTAGATATGAATTAGCACAGCGTACTAGAAATCAATTACGTCGTATGCCAGAACTCACTTTTTATTTGGATGATTCTTTAGATTATATTGAAGATATTGATGCTTCTTTGCGAGGTGATGTAGAAAATCCTATTAAAAATCCTGAAATAATCTCAAGAAAGAGAAACAAATAAGTTGAACTTTCCGTTATATATAGCAAAACGATATTTATTTACCAAGAGTAGTAATAATGCGATTAATATTATCACTTTAATAGCTGCTTTGGGTGTTATAGTTGGAGCCATTGCCTTGTTTATTGTACTCTCTGTTTTTTCAGGTTTAAAGGAGTTTAGCTTAGATTTTATCAAAATTTCTGATCCTGACCTCAAGATAAGTGCTGAAAAAGGAAAGTCATTTTTCTTCACCGATTCAATGACTACAATATTACAGGATAAAAAAATTGTTAGTTATAGTAAAGTTGTTGAAGAAAGAGCTTTTTTTGAATATAAGAATAAGTCACATATTGCAAGCATAAAGGGTGTTGACACCAATTATTTGTTGGTTAATAATATTGACACTGCCATTTATGTAGGTGAGTGGTTAAACAAAGAAGCTATAAATACTGTAGTTGTTGGTAGAGGTATTTCATCGGCTTTATCTTTAGGTACTTATGATTTTATTGAATCATTAAAAGTGTCGGTTCCAAAGCCTGGAAAAGGATATATTAATAATCCTAAAACAGCATTCAATCAATTAAATTTACAACCAATAGGTATATTTAGTTTGACTGAAGAATTACATAATAAATATGTGTTTTCTCATTTGTCAATAGCGCAAAGTTTGTTAGGTTATAAACCGAATCAGATTTCTGCAATTGAGTTAAAATTAGCTATAAATGCAGATAAAAATAAAGTAAAAAAAGAGTTACAAGCCAAATTAGGTGATGATTTTAAAATACAAACCAGAGAACAGCTTAATGCCTCTTTTCATAAGATGTTAAATTCTGAAAATTTAATATTCTATTTAATTTTTACGTTGATCTTGATCATTGCCTTATTTAATGTTGTTGGCGCTATTATTATGATGATTTTAGACAAAAAAGAGAACCTGAAAACATTATTTAGTCTTGGAACTACAATCAAAGAAATTAAAAAAATATTTATGTTTCAAGGCTTCCTGTTAACTTTTTTCGGACTTATAATTGGCTTGTCAATTGCTATTATTTTTGTGCTTTTACAGAAAAAGTTCGGATTGATAATGATAACTTCTTCCTTAGCTTATCCTGTTAAATTTGAAATGGCTAATGTCATTATTGTGTTTTTTACAATTATAACGTTAGGCTTTTTAGCTGCTAAAATTGCTGCTTCTAGAATTTCTAAGAAAATTATTTAATCTATAAATTCCCTCCCCGTACTCGGGATCAATGCCATTAAGTTAAGAGGTGAAACCCTTCCGTCTTTAACTCCGTTAAAGCCACCTTCCCTCTTCGGGGAAGGAATTTTGATCACGAATACTCGGGACTACAAAGGATGTTTTTTACTCTTTCTTTAAACCTATATGTTAACTCCCCTCCTTTTTTTCAAGGAGGGGTGGGTTTTTGCTCAAGCAAAAAGACGGGGAGGTTATTTTTATTTTTGCTAACCTTTCTCTTAGTACATAAAAAAATAACTTATTCTTGATTCAAAGAGAATTATTTAAATATCATGGGTTGAAAACCTTAACTTAATGACATTGTACTCGGAACTGCCTTAGGGTTTCCGATTTACTTCTCTGAGCCTGTACTGAGACCCTTAAGCATTAAAATGTGTTATTTCTGGCTTGGTTTTACGACTTATATGAAAATTTGATTAATTTTATAAGTTAAAGTGGGTAAGTTATGTTTATACAAGAGCCAGATAGTTTAGAAAATTTAGAACTTCCATTACAAATGTATGTTAGTTTTGATAAAGTATTTTCTTATTTTGAAAAATATGCTTTACAAAAAGATCATCCTTATTATGAGTCTGCTAAATTGATGGTAAAAGAATTTAAGAAGCATCCTGAGTTAATAGAGGGATTTAATGATTTTTCTTTATTTGAAAAGTATCAAAAACAGATAGATCTATTGCTTGAACCATTGTTTCCGGAACCTTTACTTTTAAATGAGATTAAAGCAGCAAGCATACCGTTTGTATTTACTTCTTTTAAATTTTCAACGCGTTTTGAAAATATTTTAAATAATGCCGACGATGATTATGATTTTAAGATCAGAAACCTAGAGGAGAACGAAATGTATTTGCATGCCTGTGTAATGATTTTAGCTTATTGTTACGGATATCATATAGATTTAAAAAGACCCTTCTTTTTTGATATTCCGGATAATAAATCAGGAACTACAAAACATTATAGAGTAGCTTTTAATGGTGATTTTGCTGAGGTTATTCCTACTGAAAATGCACCTAAAATAACAGAAGAAGATTATAAATTACTACTCGATAATTTTGATAATATTGAGGTTTGGAAAGAAAAATTTCCTCCTAACAGCTATATCTTTAAAGGATTTGGTATTATGAATCTTTTTGATGTAACAGCTGATGAAACCTTATCATCTTTACGAGATAATTTATTACGACAAGATGAAAATTTATTGGTCGATATGCAACAAAATTTGCGTGAATTTTATAATATAAAAGATTTAAAACTAGGGTTTTCAATATTTGATGCTATAAATACGAAGTTGTGCAAAACAAGTGTTAAGAATTCTGATAGTCTTATTTTAAGTAATGAAGCTGAAATTTCGTGTAATAATGATTATTTCTGTCAAGGAATTGTAAATAAAGTTTTTCATAATCATGAACTAATAACAATCTCTGATGTTGAGAAATATGGCGAATCGACTGATAGAAATCCATTCTATAAAAACTTAAAATCTAAAGGCATACAGAGTGTCATTTTGATTCCTATAAAAGCCACTAAAAATAACGATTTGGCTTTATTAGAAATTGCTTCACCAAGACCCTATGAATTAAATTCTGTAACGCAAGATAAATTAAAGGATATTATTCCGGTTTTTGAAGCGGCGGTCAAACGTTCTTCTGAAGAAAGGCAGAATATTTTAGAGGCGACCATTCAAGAACATTATACAACCATACATCCTACAGTAAAATGGCGTTTTTATGAAGCAGCCGAAAAATATCATAAAGATAAATTTCAAAGTGATGAAACTCCGAAATTAGATGATATTGTTTTTGAGAATGTTTGCCCGCTTTTCGGACAGTCAGATATTAAAGGATCATCATTAGCTCGTAATACTGCTATAAAAAATGATCTTGTTGTTCAGTTAAGTTTAGCCGTTGAGGTGTTAGAAAAGGCTTACGGAAAAGAAAAATTGCCTATTTATGAAGAGTTAATGTTTCGAGTTGAAGAATATTTGCTCAAGGTAAAAAAAGGATTAAGAGCGGGTGATGAAATTGGGATTATCGACTTTTTAAAACGTGAAATATATCCTGTTTTTAATCATGCAAAAAGAATGGATGCTGAACTTGAAAAAGCGGTTGAAATGTATATGGACAGATTAGATGAAAACCTTCATGTAGTGTATGAACAACGTAAAGCCTATGAAGAAAGTGTTACCATATTAAATGAAAATCTAGCAAATTACCTCGATAAAAAACAAGAAGAAGCACAAGCGATGTTTCCTCATTATTTTGAACGTTATAAAACGGATGGCGTAGAGTTCAATATGTATATAGGTCAATCATTGGTCAATAATAAAAAATATAACCCACTATATTTATATAACCTTCGTTTATGGCAATTACAAATGATGTGTGAGATGGAGAATGTTGCACATAAATTGAAAGATGAGCTAGATCATAAATTAGAAATTGCATCTTTAATTTTAGTTCATAGTAATCCGCTGTCCATTAAATTCAGGATGGATGAAAAGAAATTTGATGTTGACGGAGCCTATAATATACGTTATGAAATTATAAAAAAGAGGATTGATAAAGCACATATAAAAGGAACAAACGAACGCTTAACAGTACCGGGTAAAATTGCGATTGTATATTCACAAGATAAAGATGCAAAAGAATATAAAAAGTATATAAAATATTTACAGGCGAAAAAATTATTAGGAAAAGTAGAGAAATTAGAATTAGAAGACCTACAAGGTGTTCTAGGTTTAAAAGCCTTACGTGTTGAAATAATTTATAAAACTGATTTTAATGAAAAGACTACAATGACCATTGACCAATTAATTGAAGATATAAAAGCATAATTATTTATGAGCATAGAACAGAAAGCAGAGGACTATGCAGTATCTCAGCTAACCAAAAATTTACCAAATACATTTATTTACCATAATTTAAATCATACTCGTAGAGTAGTAAAACGAGTGAAAGAATTAACTGAAGGTGAAAAAATAAATGCTAAAGATGCACAAATTTTAGAATTAGCAGCATGGTTGCATGATGTAGGTTATGTAAAGAACAATGAAGGTCATGAACAACATGGAGCAAAAATGGCAAGAGCTTTTCTTGAAGCTGAAAAAATTGCCGAAGCTTCTATTGATAAAATAGAGAAATGTATTCTAGCTACAACAAAAACAATTGAACCTACAAATAAGCTAGAGAAAATTTTGGTGGATGCTGATTATGCCCATATAGGTAATAAAGGGTTTCTCGAAGTTAGTGAACTGTTACGTGAAGAGTGGGAACAACAAAATTTAAAAACATTTACTGATATTGAATGGATTCAAGAAAATATTGATTTTTTAACGAAAAAACATCAATTTTACACTGATTATGCTTTGAATAATTGGCAGTTGGTAAAAGATAAAAATTTAGCCCAACTTTATAAAAGTTTAAAGAAATTAAAAAAAGAAGCTAAAAAAGATAAACTTAAAGCCGAAGAATTTAAGTTGAAAAAACAAAAGGCTACCTTACCCGAACGCGGTATAGAAACTATGTTTAGGGTTACATTGAAGAACCATATTACTTTGAGTAATATTGCTGATACCAAGGCTAATATTTTACTTTCGGTAAATGCCATTATTATATCTATGGCATTGTCAAACTTAATTCCGAAGTTAGACAATCCTTCAAATCATTATTTAATTATTCCAACTACAATTTTTGTGGTATTCAGTTTGGTGTCAATGGCACTTTCAGTATTGGCAACAAGACCAAATGTCACTAGTGGTGAGTTCACTAAAGAAGATGTTAAGCAGAAAAAAGTAAACCTTTTGTTTTTTGGCAATTTTCATAAAATGAAATTAGATGAGTTTGAATGGGCAATGGGCGAAATGATGCAAGACAGAGATTACCTTTATTCATCAATGAAAAAAGATCTCTATTTTTTAGGATTGGTATTGCATAAAAAATATAAGATTTTAAGAATTACTTATACTATTTTTTTAATAGGAATCATTGTTTCGGTTATTGCATTTGCAATAGCATTTAAATCACAAGGAGTTTAATCTTAAATAACTTCTATGAGGAATTATTATACACTTATATTAGGTATTCTTTTTATTTTCTTATTAAATGCTTGTGCTACTTATAATACTCAAATTAAGAATGCTAACTTCAACACGCAATTTCCAAAGAAAGAGATTGCACATTCATTTTATTTAATCGGAGATGCAGGTAATTCTGAATTGGGAACTTCTTCTAGCTCTTTACAATTTTTTAAAATTGAACTTTCAAGAGCTTCAGAAAATAGTACAGCTATTTTTTTAGGAGACAATATTTATCCAAAAGGATTACCAAAAAAAGGAAACGAGAACAGAGCTTTTGCAGAGCATCAGTTAAATATGCAAACCAATGCAGTCAAAAATTTTAAAGGCAATACTATTTTTATTCCGGGTAATCATGATTGGTATGCGAATGGTTTAAAAGGATTAAAGCGTCAAGAAAAATATATTGAAGACATCTTAGGTAAAAACACTTTTTTACCCGAAAATGGTTGCCCGATAGAAAAGGTTCATATTAGTGATGCTATTGAACTTATTATTATAGACAGTGAATGGTATTTAACCAATTGGGATAAACACCCAACGATTAATGATGATTGTGAAATAAGAACCAAAGCAAAATTCTTTGAAGAACTCAAAGGGCTAATCAAAAAAGCAAGAGGTAAAACTACCTTGATTGCAATGCATCATCCTATGTTTACAAATGGACCTCATGGTGGGCAATATTCTTTTGGTTCACACATGAAACCATTGCCGGTTTTAGGAACTTTAAAAAATGTATTGAGGAAAACAAGTGGAGTTTCTCCGGCAGATCTACAAAATCAAAAATACAATACCTTTAAAAAACGTGTAATTACCTTGGCTCAAGAAAATGAAAAGGTAATTTTTGTTTCAGGGCATGAACATAGCCTACAATATTTGGTGAAAGATAATTTACCACAAGTTATAAGTGGTTCAGGAGCGAAAAATACTGCAACCAGAAATGTTGATGGTGAATTTTCTTCCAGTGACGCAGGTTTTGCAAGATTAGACGTGTTTAAAGACGGATCTTCTATGGTACGTTTTTATTCAGCAAAAACAAAGGCAATTATTTATCAAACACCAGTATTGTCTTCAGATACAGCAACTAAAATTTCTAAATTTAACAATGATTTTCCTACTTCAGTAAAGGCATCTGTTTATAGCCAAAAAGAAGTGACAAAAAGCAAGGCATTTACCAAATTCTGGGGTGAACGCTATCGAAAATATTACGGTACAAAAGTTTCAGCGCCTACAGTTGATTTGGGCACTTTATTTGGCGGATTAAAACCACTGAGAAAAGGCGGGGGAAACCAATCTAAATCACTTCGTTTGGTAAATAAAGAAGGAAAAGGTTATGTAATGCGTGCTTTGCGAAAAAGCGCCATTATATATCTACAGGCAATGGCTTTTAAAGATCAATATATTGGAGGTCAGTTTGATGATACATTTACTGAAAGAATATTACAAGATTTTTATACAGGTTCTCATCCCTATGCACCTTTCACTATTGGTACACTTTCAGATGCAGTAAATCTCTATCATCCTAATCCGGTATTATACTATGTTCCAAAACAAACCGCTTTAGAAGGCTTTAATGGAGAGTTTGGAGATGAGTTATATATGATCGAAGAACATGTTTCAGATGGTCATGGAAACCTCAAAAGTTTTGGCTACGCAAATAAAATTGAAAGTACAGATGAACTATTAAAGAAACTACGAAAGGATGAAAAATATGTAGTTGATGATACAATGTATCTCAGAGCTAGATTGTTTGATATGGCGATTGGCGATTGGGACAGGCATGTAGATCAATGGCGTTGGGCTGAGTTTAAAGAAGGTAAGAAAGTTGTATATAAACCAATTCCAAGAGATCGAGATCAGGCTTTTTCTATTATGGGAGATGGTACTTTGATGAATTTTGCAACTAGAGCAATTCCTTCATTAAAATTAATGGAAGGTTTTATGGATAACATTAGAAATGTAAAAGGATTCAATTCCAGCCCTTATTCATTAGACATGATCTTGCTCAATAAGACAGATAAAAAACAGTGGGAAGAACAAGCTGCGTTTATTCAAAAGAACTTGACAATAGATATTATTGATAAGGCATTTGAATCATTCCCAAAAGAAGTACAAGGTGAAACCATCACTGAAATAAAAAGAATATTGTTGGCTAGAATTCAAAACCTTCCAAAAATAGCAAATGACTATTACAATGTGATCAACAATTTTGGTGTAATTAGAGGTACTGACAAAGATGATTGGTTTGATATAGAACGGATGCCGAATGGGTTAACAAAAGTGACTGGATATCGCATTCAAAAAGGTGAAAAAGGTACTGTTTTTCATCAAAAAATATACAATAGAAATGAAACTAAAGAAATTTGGATCTATGGCTTAGATGATGAAGATGTATTTAAAGTATATGGGGAAGGAGACAGATTGATTAAAATTAGAATTATTGGTGGACAAAATAATGATACATACACTATTGAAAAGGGGCAAAAAGTTAAAATGTATGATTATAAGTCTAAAAAAAATAACTTTTCTACTGACAAAGGAAGGAAAAACCTAACTGATAATTATGAAACAAATATATATGATTACACAAAACTTAAAAATAGCACAAATCAATTAATACCGAGTATTGGTTCAAATCCTGATGATGGATTCAAAATAGGAATTTCTAATATTTATACTTCTTATGGATTTAATCGAAATCCGTTTACATCTCAACATAGTGTTGCAGCAAATTATTATTTTGCTACAAATGGTTTTGAATTTGGTTATACAGGCGAATGGGCAAGTGTTATTAGTAATTTAAATTTAGGATTAGACGCAACTTTTACAAGTTCAAATTATGCCATTAATTTCTTTGGCTTTGGTAATAGTACTCCAAATCTTGATGATGATCTTGATCTGGATTTTAACCGTGTTAAATTAAGAACTATAAAAGTAGCACCTTCATTAATTTGGAGAGGATCAACAGGAGCAAGTTTAAAAACGGCAATTTCTTATGAATCTGTTGAAGTAGAAGACACTGAAGAACGGTTTATAAATGAATATTTAAATACTACGGAAGAAATAAATCAAAATTTCTTTGGAATAGACACAAAATATCATTTTGAAAACTTTGATAATAAAGCCTTTCCAACACTAGGAATGATGACTTCATTACAAATAGGTTATAAAATAAATGCAGACGAAACCGATAAAGGTTTTGCATATGTGATTCCGGAACTGGGTTTTAATTACAAATTAGTATCTAACGGAAGGTTGGTGCTAGCCACAAAACTAAAAGCACATATCAATTTAGGTGATGATTTTGAATTTTATCAAGCCGCTTCAATTGGTGCTAATGATGGCTTGAGAGGTTATAGATATCAACGTTTTACGGGTAAGAAGTCTTTTTATCAGAATACAGATATACGTTTTAATTTTAGAAAACGAAAAACGGGTATATTACCAATACAAATTGGTATCTATGGAGGTTTTGATTATGGTCGGGTTTGGGTTGATGATAGCCTGGTTTTAGAGGACAATTTTAATTCTGATAGCTGGAATACCTCTGTGGGTGGCGGAATTTTTATCAATGCAGCTGATTTAATGACAGGTAATATTTCTGCCTTTAACAGTGATGATGGATTGCGAATTGCTTTTACCTTAGGAGTTGGGTTTTGATAGAATTAACAGATACAAGTCTTATCATTACTAATAATTTGAAGTCTAAAAACCAAATTCATATAAATTTCCACCTGTGCCATGTGAATATTCGTCTGTTATATAAAGTGTATTATTATTTTTAAAACAAACACCTTCCTTTTGAGATCTATGGTTAAGCGAGAGTTGAGTTACTTTTCCACTAAAGAAGTCATCATCTTTAAAATCTGTAAAAAGGAATACAGTTTTATGACTTAAAAGCACCATTTTTTTCTTATCAAAACTAATAGCAGCTGAGGTTATTGAACATTTTAATTCATTACAAAAAGTAAATTCTGAGATGAATTGAGCAGCATGATTACCTTTTGTAGCAGGAATCTTATACAAAGAAGTTTTGCCGTAATTGTCTTTTACGCGACTTCTAGTAAAAAGATAGATACTGTCATTATAAAAGAAAAAAGATTCAGTATCAAAATACAAGTGTTTCTTTTTGGGAGGAAACTTAT
>CAYXAZ010000056.1:0-22488 GCA_964463085.1 uncultured Flavobacteriaceae bacterium
TTTACACTTCAAATCTCACCTCTTCTTAGGATTCTGTAAATTAAATCTTAGGTCGGACTCAGGTTATAAGATAGTGGAGTTAATTAGCTCCACTATTTTTTTGCTTTTATACAAGCTTATATTTTGAATAATGAGTCTATTTTTTTAAAATCAAATAGAAATCTTATCTTTGCCGAAATCCTATAAATATTTACAACTAGTAGAAACTACTTTAATATTAAAAATGAATGGCTAAAAAGCAAGAAACCTTTGGTAAAAAAGAAAGAGAAAAAAAGCGTTTAAAGAAGCGTGAAGATAAACTAAAAAGAAAAGAAGAACGTAAAGTTTCAAACTCTAAAGGTACCGGATTTGATAATATGTTCGTTTATGTCGATGAATTTGGGCAACTTACTGACACGCCACCAGATCCTACAAAGAAGATAAAAGTAGATGCTTCCAGTATAGAACTTGGTATTCCTAAAATGGAGGATAGAGAAGATGCTGTTGATCCTATTCGAAAAGGTAAAGTAGCATTCTTTGACACTTCAAAAGGTTTTGGTTTTATTCAAGAACAAGATACTCAAGAAAAATATTTTGTGCATGTAAGCGGTTTGACAGAAGAAGTTCAAGAGAATGACAAAGTAAGTTTTGAACTTGAACGTGGCCAAAAAGGGATGAATGCTGTCCGTGTTAAGAAAATCTAAATCTCTTACCTTGAGATAACTTCATAAAGTAATCTTAAATACATAAAAAAACACCATAAATATGGTGCTTTTTGCATTTTTAAGCAAAATAATAAAAAGTATGTCTACATTTTTTGACCTCGGAATCCGTAAAGATTTTGTGAAAGGCTTGAAGGAGTTAGGAATTAAACATCCAACAGAAATTCAAGAAGCTACAATTCCTGTTTTATTAGCATCTGATACTGATTTTATTGGCTTGGCTCAAACCGGAACAGGTAAAACTGCGGCTTACGGATTGCCTATTTTACATCATATTGATGTAACTTCTCCGGTCGTACAAACATTGATCTTATCTCCTACAAGAGAATTGGCACAACAAATAAAAAAACAATTATTTAAGTTTACAAAATATGTTGATGACAAAATTTTTGTAGAAGCGGTATATGGTGGAGAAAAAATAGAAAAACAAATAAAATCAATACAAAGAACCACTCATATTATTGTTGCTACGCCTGGAAGATTAATTGACCTGATTGAAAGGGGAGAGGTAAATTTAAAAAATATTACAACACTTGTATTAGATGAAGCAGATGAGATGTTGAGTATGGGTTTTAAACAAGATCTAAATAGAATCTTAAGATATACCGGAGGTTCAAGAAATACTTGGTTATTTTCTGCAACCTTTCCTGAAGAAATTCAACGAATTGTCAAAACCTATATGTCACCGTCAGCTATTCGGGTTGAAGTTAATAAAAATGCGTTGGTCAATGCAAATATTGAGCACCGTTATATTAAAACTACCATAAAAGAAAAAGCAGGACTTTTGGCTCGAATATTAGATAAAAGGCAAGAGGAAAGAGGTATTATTTTTTGCAGAACCAAGGCTGGTACACAAAATTTGACTTCAGTATTAAAAGAAGAAGGTTTTTCAGTAGCAGCTCTTGAAGGTGATATGCAACAGAGAGAACGAGATAAAGTAATGAGGGCTTTTAAAAAAGGAACTTTACAAGTATTAATATCAACAGATGTCTCTGCACGTGGT
The DNA here is from genome assembly GCA_964463085.1 of uncultured Flavobacteriaceae bacterium. Taxonomy (GTDB): domain Bacteria; phylum Bacteroidota; class Bacteroidia; order Flavobacteriales; family Flavobacteriaceae; genus Aureibaculum. The sequence continues at coordinate 1,705 of CAYXAZ010000056.1, forward strand.
ATTGATGTTAATAATTTAGCTTTTGTTATTCATCATCAACTACCGGAAAAATTAGAATACTATACACATAGAAGTGGTAGAACTGCACGAGCTGGAAAAACAGGCGTTTCGATTGCTTTGATTATTCCAAATGAATTACAACGAATACATGAAATTCAAAAAGTATTAGGGATTGAATTTAAAGAAACCAATATCTTTTAAATAAATAAGGCTAAATTTTAGTTTTAAACTAAAATTTAGCCTTTAGTATTGCCAAAACAAACGTATTTGGTTAGTGTTTTATTTCTATAAACATGCCTTTTTTATAATTACAAGTGTTTATTGTGTGGTACTTTAGCTTTATTTGCTTTAATACGAAGCTAGTTACCCTTTGTTGAATGTGATTTATAGGTCTCATAACGTATTATTTAACTGATTCATAAAATGTTAATTATCTGTAACGTCTTTTCATATTCCAAATATTACCATTAGCTGTACTAATTCTTAATCTGTTTTGATAGTTGTTTAAAGTTTTCATGATTGTAAGGTTTTAATTGGTTATTAATTTTAAAGTTTAACTGTAACGTCTTTTCGTATTCCAAACATTACCATTAGCTGTACTAATTTTTAATCTGTTTTGATAGTTGTTTAAAGTTCTCATAATTTTTGTTTTTAATTGGTTATTAATTTTAAAGTTTAGCTGTAACGTCTTTTCAAATTCCAAACGTTACCTTTAGCTGTGTTAATTTTTAATTTGTATTGATAGTTATTTAAAGTTCTCATAATTTTTGTTTTTAATTGATTACACTTAGTAGACGAGGTAAATTTAAATTTGTTACAGTACTATGTATTACAAAGTACTATTTTAACACATTTTTAACAATAAATACTTTAAAAACAATTGGTTATAGGTATAAAAATTATTTTATAATTCTTTTAAATGCAGATGTATAGTAACAAAAAGACATTGTTATAAAAATACAACTTCAATATGTATTAGATAAATTAATATTTTGTTAGAGAGATTTTATACAATCAATTAATAAACTAAATTTGCACTATGGGATTAACAAATAATGATATATTTAAAAAATTGAGAGTAGCACATAAATTACGTGATGATGATATTGTAAAAATTTGTGCTTTGGTAGATTTCAAAGTTTCTAAAAGTGAGTTAGGCGCTCTTTTCAGAAAAGAAGACCATCCAAAATATATGGAATGTGGTGATCAAATATTGCGAAACTTTTTAAATGGATTGATTATTCATTTAAGAGGACCTATGCCAAAAAAAGAAAAAAAATAAATCGAAGGTAACTCTATATAACGTTATTTAGATAATAATGTTTTAATTTTGTAAATCTACATAAAAAATAATATGGCAGAAATAGCAATAGAATTGCAAGAAAAGAAAACAGGTAAAGAATTATATAGCTACCAGCTAGGAGCTATCAACCAAATATTTAAAAAATTTGAAACTGCACCAGACGACTATCACTTATTATATCAATTACCCACTGGCGGAGGAAAAACGGTTATTTTTTCTGAAATTGTTCGACAATATTTAAAACATCATAGCAAGAAAGTGTTGGTAATGACACATCGTGTAGAGCTCTGCAATCAAACTTCAGAAATGCTTACCGGTTTTGGTGTTGTAAATAAAGTAGTAAACAGTACAGCTAATCTAGACGATCAGGAACAATATAGTTGTTTTGTTGCTATGGTAGAAACCCTAAACAATCGTTTGAATGATGACAAACTAGATATTTCTGACATTGGTTTAGTAATCATAGATGAGGCACATTATAATTCTTTCACAAAACTTTTCAAATTCTTTGAGAAATCTTTTATACTAGGAGTTACAGCTACACCATTGAGTTCTAACAAGAACTTGCCAATGAATGACAATTATAATGAATTGATTGTAGGTGAAACCATCGTCGCACTTATTGAGAACGAATTTCTAGCTAGCGCAAAAGTTTTTCAATATGATATGGGTTTAACATCTCTTGAAGTAGGTTCAAATGGTGATTATACTGTAAAATCATCTGAAGATCTATATTCGAGTAATATTATGTTAGATAAATTATTGCACACTTATCAAAAACATTCAGAAGGTAAAAAAACATTGATATTCAATAACGGAATAAATACTTCTATACAGGTTTATTACACATTTAAAGCTGCAGGACTTCCAATTGAACATTTAGACAATACTGCTACCAAAAAACAGCGTCAGCAAATTTTAAAATGGTTTAAAGAAACACCAGATGCAATCTTAACCTCTGTAAGTATTTTTACAACTGGATTCGATGAGCCAACAATAAATACAATTATCCTGAACAGAGCAACAAAATCGTTGACACTTTATTACCAGATGATTGGTCGTGGTTCTAGAATTCTAAATAATAAACCTACTTTTTCGGTAATAGATCTAGGTAATAACTATCATAGATTTGGTCCATGGGGAGCAGATCTAGATTGGCAATCTATTTTTAGGTCTCCTGATTATTATTTAGAACTACTGTTAAGCGATGAAGAATTAGAAAGTAATTTTAGATATGAAATGCCAGAAGAACTTCGAAGTAAATTCGTGAGATCTGATGAGGTGTATTTTGATATTAAGACAACTTATATTGCTGCTACAACTAAAGGAGAATCCTCTAAAGTGGTATTAGAGCGTTCAATAGTTCAGCACGGAAAAATATGCATTGAAAATAGTGAAGATGTTTATGATGCGCTTATATTGGCCAAATTACTAAATGATGATATTGACCACCGCATACATAAATATGCAAAATGTATAAGTAGAAGTACACATAATTTTCTTATTTGGCTTAAAGAAGATTATCAAAAAAAACTCAATTCGTATCTAAGGTTAAACTTTGATACTATTTTTGAAGAGATTCATGGTTTTCCTCCTGAGGATTAATCAAACTATTATAAAATTTTTATAGAATGATCACCAACTTCAATAAGATCAGATTTTACTAATTTATTTCTAACCCTGGTCTCTATAATTCCATTAACAACTACTTCTTTATTCTGAATTATAATTTTAGCATGACCACCTGTTTGGGCAATGCCTAAAACTTGTAAAAGTTTATTTAAAGGTATAAAAGGTTGCCCTTCTTTTAATTTAAAATTTTGTTTTGTCATCACGATAAAGATACTCAAACGTATTGAATAGTAATAATATTTGTCATTAATAATCATTAGGTAACTGATGTTCTAAAAAAGGGGAAAAATCCCCATTGACTTGCTCTTATTTATAAACTACCTTAGAGGTTCTAAATCTTAGAAGAAAAGGTACTTTTTATTAAATATTAAATAAGATGTCAAAAAATAAGAAAAAACTAGAATTATCGGCAAAGGTTTATTCTCGACTACGTATGATAGCAAACGGGAGTAACGAGGTAAATGCAATAAGATCAATCTCAAATAAGTGTATTGCAACAAGTAATGTAGTATTAGAATCCGAAACTTTTAAGAATATAACCAATCAGATGTCTTATCAATATGCTGTGTCTGATGGTATTGAAGAACTTCATCAATTGATAAAGAGTCCAAAGAAAAAAGTTTCTAAAAAAGTTCTTAAGAAAAAATCTTTAAAACAAGACCCTCCAAATCTGGTATTGGCTAATGTTTTTATTGAATTAAGAATGGGTAGTAGCTGGAAAGATGTACTCTCTGAAGTATATCCTAACGAAAAAAAAACAGTTATTAATAAAAGGATCAAGAATGTACGAGTTTGTGCAAATCTTATAAAAGCTACAGTTATTATTGATGATATTAAAAACTTAGCAAAAAGTAAACATATTATTTCTATCGAAGGCAGCCAAGCGGTGCTAACACCTCCCTTAACAAGCTTTGCGCTTTCTACTGAAAAAAAACCTTTGGAATTACAGCTTAAAAATAAAAAAATAAAGAATAATGCAAAAGATATTATAATAGGAATTATTGACGTTGGTGGTTTTGATTTTGCACATCCTGACTTTTTAGATAAAAATAACAATACCAGATTCATTTCTATATGGGATCAAAATGGTATGCATAGATCACCACCAAATGTAAAATTTAAGGGCACAGATTTTCAAGATCTGGACTATGGTAGCGTGATTGATCAAAAACAAATGAATGAAGCTATAAAAGCTAGTTCACAAATTGGTGCCCCCGTTCATGCCATTGAACCACAATCACAGAAATTCCCTTCTTCTCACGCTACACATGTTGCCGGTATAGCAGCAGGAAACACCGGTGTGTGTAGTCATGCATACATCGCTGGAGTTTTAATTTCCTTGCCTCCAGAAGATGAACACCGTTCAAAAACATTTACAGATTCATCAAGAATTTCTGATGCAGTAGATTATTTGTTAAATATAGCAAAACTTAAAAAGTTACCTATTTCAATAAACATTAGCTTAGGAACCAATGGTCATGCACATGATGGCAGTTCTGCTGTAAATAGATGGATTGATACACAATTAACCGAAGAAGGGCGCTGTTTATGTGTTGCCACAGGTAATGCCGGACAAGAAAAAGGACTCACTACAGAAGATTTTGGTTATGTAATGGGAAGAATTCATACTTCTGGAAAGATTACAAATAAGGGCCTCAACACAATCCTTGACTGGCATGTAATTGGTAATGGTATTAGTGATTTATCAGAAAATGAGCTCGAAATTTGGTATGAACCTCAAGATCGTTTTTCTGTAAAGGTCAAACCTCCCGGTCTTGATTGGATTGGTCCTATTGGTCCTCAGCAGTTTATAGAAAATCAACAATTAAAAGACCTTTCATTTATTAGTATCTACAATAAGATATATCATCCTGCAAACGGAAACAATCAAATAGCAATTTATATAAGCCCGAATTTAAATATTCAAGAAATTGTTGGTGTTCGTGCGGGCTTATGGAAAGTAAAACTTACTGGTGAAGAAATAAGAGATGGAAGCTTTGATGCATGGATAGAAAGAGATGACCCGGTAAGAAGAGCTCAAACCTTTTGGAATTTCCCCTCATTTTTTAGTGAAAGAACAAATGTAGATAATAAATCAATTAACTCTCTAGCCTGCGGACATAATGTCATTGCAGTTGGAAATTATGATGTTGAAAATGATAAAATAAATATTACAAGTAGCCAAGGACCATCTAGAGATAATAGAAAAAAACCAGAGATTGTAGCTCCAGGTACAAATATAATTGCTGCTAGTGGTTTTACCGGTGCTGATGCCTTATGGACCTCTAAAACTGGAACCAGTATGGCAAGCCCTTATGCATGTGGTGTGGCAGGGCTTTTATTGGCACAGCACCCTCAATTAACATCTGTACAAATTGCAGGAATTATGAAAAGAACATCTTTACCAATTACAGACTTTAATTATGATTGGAAAAATGATACAGGATTCGGAATTATTAATGTTGAGGAATGTTTAGAGGAAGCCATTAAATTAATGAATCATGAAGATATAACAGCAGAATAGGAGTTTGAATTCAAATAATCCGTTGTACATTTTGAGTAAAATTCGTCAGTTCGAGTGATCCGCCAGAGGCGGATCACTCGAACTGACATCTGTTTTCATCTAATTATTCAAAATATATAATGGGTTCAATTAATATATCAATATGAAATTAAATTATTAATATATGAAACTAACAATTTTTCGCTCCTCAAAAGGAGATTGTCTATTAATTTCGCATCCGGTCGGAAATGGTAAGAATAACAATATTTTAGTTGATGGGGGAATGACTACTAGCTTTAACAATTCAGTTGCGCCATATTTGAATCAACAGATAAAAGCAAACAATGAAGTCATTGATCTTTTATGTTTATCTCATATTGATGCAGACCATATTGTAGGTGTATTAACATTGATGAAGCTTTTAACAGATTGGAGAGTTTTTAATCATCATCAAAATACCAATCCTGCAAATAATGATTTTAAGAAACCGAAACATCCAGAACCGCCTGCTATTAAATCTATATGGCATAATTCGTTTGCTAAATCTTATAATTTAGGAGCTATACTGCCGAGAGTAACAAATGCTTTATACCTTATTGAACAAGCAACGATAAAGTATTTAGATAATGCTTTATTAGAAGAAGTTCATAATAAGGCCACAGGCATTAAACAAGGAATAACACTTTCTCAACGGATACAACCAGAACAATTGAACATTGCATTGAATCCTCAATTTAACGGAAAACTGGTTAAATGTAATCAAAGATCAATTAAGAAAAACAGTCATAAAGTTGGAGATTTAACTATTACAATTATAGGTCCTTTTACTTCAGATTTGAATAAATTAAAAGATGATTGGAAAGTATGGGAGAAAAAGCATCGTACTGAATTAATTGAGTTTTATTCTAACCTTAATCTGACTTCTTTGGATCGACCATTAGGAAGTATAGAATTATCCCAATTGCTGATAAATAGCGGTTCAATAGATCTATCACTGGGAGAAAGAGGAGAAGTTAGTATTCCTAATTTAGCCTCTATTATGATTTTAATAGAAGCAGATAATAAATCTATTCTATTGACAGGAGATGGTCACGCTGATGATATATTAAAAGGTTTAAAAAAGAATAAGAAATTAAATAACTCAGATTCAATTCATGTAGATATCTTGAAAATTCAACATCATGGAGCCTCGGCAAATATTGATAAAAAATTCTGTAAAAAAATTACTGCTGATCATTATGTTTTTTGTGGTAATGGAACACATACTAATCCTGAAGCCGAAGTAATTGACCTTATTTTTAATTCAAGAAGAGGTTTAGATAATCAAAAAAGTGATAATGGTAAAGTAAATGATCCGTTTACATTTTGGTTCAGTGCCAATCCTGAAGACAATCTAACCGATCATCAAAAAGAACATCTTGAAATGATTGCAGATAAGTTGATCACTTTAAAAGCATCTGATACCACATTTGACTTTAATTTTATGCCCGTCGGAGACGCATCACAATCTATAGTACTTTTATAAAATGGTGCTTCAAAAATCTATATTATGAGTAAATTACCTTTAATTAATATACATACACATATTTTTACAGAGAAGAATATTCCGCCTCTCATAGCAAAGACATTTGTACCATGGCCATTTTATTACTTACTGCATATAGGCATTGTATTTAGATTGTTTAAACTATATAAATGGATTAAGAATATTATTAAACCCTTTTGGACCTTTCAAACAAAGGTTATTTCATTTATTAAAACTACGCCTATATTAAGGTTTATAAATTATATAGTATCGTTGGTATTAACCTTTAATGTTATACTTTTTATTGCCAACTGGACAGGAATAGGAGGGTCTACATCGTGGTTTCAAAGATTAATATCAATAATTGAAACAAGCTTTGGCAAATATCTATTATTTGATAATATTTCTATTATCAATAAAGTTGCTATTATATTTGCTCTTTTTTTCTTATATCCACAGGTTTTCAAATTACTTTTCTCATTAGCAAGTAAACTAATTTCTCAATTGAAATACTTGCCTTCAAAAAAGATGCTTCAGTTTATACAGCGCTATCTTACGATAGCAGAGTTCGCCAAATACAAAACACAAAAGAGCATTTTTAATCGGCTGATAAAAATGTATGAACCGGGATCAAAAGTTGTAGTTCTACCTATGGATATGGAATATATGAAAGCCTGGCGTCCGAAACAACCTTACCTTGAACAGTTAAATGATATCAATAGAAGCATTGAAAATAAGGATACCAATATTGAATATCTTATTCCTTTCGTTTTTGTTGATCCAAGAAGGGTTGGAGATACAAAGAAAAATAAAGGTAGAAAGTTTTTTGATTGGGAATGGGAAAAACGGGAAGTTAATGGTGAATCGAAAAACTGGGTAATCCTTAAAGATTGTATTTTAAAAGATTGTTTAGAAGGTGATAGCACTAATGGTGAATTAAAAGGTCATTATAAAGGAATTAAAATTTATCCTGCATTAGGATATTATCCTTTTGATAAAGACCTATTACCACTTTGGGTTTATTGTCAACAGCATAATTTACCAATAACTACACACTGTATTGAAGGCACTATCTTTTATCGAGGAAATATAAAACGTGAATGGATGTATCATCCTATTTTTAGAGATAGCAATGATGATAGATTGATTACTAAGGTAAAAACCAACTATGACCTTCAGATCAACTTTACGCATCCGCTTAATTATTTGGTATTGTTAGAAGAATATTATCTGGCAAAAGCGGTAGGTGATGCAAGTGATGAAGTGAAGCAACTTTTTGGATATGATGAAACGACTGGTAGTATCAGCCAAAATTTAACAGAACTGAAAATAAATCTCGCACATTATGGTGGTAAAGAACAATGGCTGTCCTATCTTGAGGCTGACCGTGTTGATTTGAGCGCCGAGTTAATAGAAAATCCAGATCGTGGTGCAGAATTATTCAGAGAACAAAAAATGGTAAATGGTAAACATCCTTCACTATACAGTAAACCTGCATGGATTTGGGATCAAGGTTTTGAATGGTTCACCATTATTAGCAGTTTATTATTACAATACCCGAATATGTATGCAGATATCAGTTATATTTTGCATGCCGAAGAAGTAAAACCCTTATTAAGTCAAGTTTTAAAAACGAATAAAAACCTAGCATCAAAAATTCTATTTGGTACTGACTTTTTTGTGGTTAGAAATCATAAATCAGAGAAAGAACTTTATGCAGAATTACTTGCGGATATTGGTATAGATAGTATGAACCATATTGCTAAAATAAATTCGGATAAATTTTTAAGAAATTCATCAAACTAAAATAAAAAAAACTATGTCTACCGAAAAAAATAATTACATCGATTTTCACTGTCATTCTGCAATGAAACCTTTTGGTAAAAGTTATAATTATAAAACGATAGGAAGAAACAATCCACATAGAAATAGGTCAAGCAGTATCTGGAAGTATAATCCACCTTCTCTTGCAGACAAACTCATTAATTATATTATCAATTTGACCAAATTTTCCCAAGCTAATTTTACTAGTCTGGCCAAAGGCGGTGTAAATATTATCTGCGTTTCTCTTTACCCTATTGAAAAATGGTTTTTTGTCAATAAGATAAAAAATGAATTTATAAGAGACATTGCTGCCAATTTTGCTACTGGTGTAGGGAAGAAGAGGATAGATGCTATACAAGCCATCAATAATTATTTCAAAGACCTTGAAATGGAATATGATTTTTACAAACAATTAGATGGTAAGATCATACAACTTCCTGAAGGAAAATTTAGGTATAAACTTGTTAAGAGTTATAATGAAATAAAGGCTTTTAGGGCGCAAGATCAAGATAAGATTGCAACTATTTGTGTTATACTATCTATAGAAGGTATGCATGTATTGAATCAAAGTATTAATAAGACACCCGATGAGGCTACTTTTATGGCAAATCTTCAAAAGATAAAAAATTGGGAGCATCCACCATTTTTTGTAGCGGTGTCACATCATTTTTGGAATCACTTATGTGGTCATGCAGAAAGTTTTACCAAATTGGTAAAAAAGAAAGTTGATCAAAGTGAAGGACTCAATACGGGATTCACTTCATTGGGAATTAAAATAACACATGAATTATTGAGCACTAACAATGGTAAACGTATTTTGATAGACCTTAAACATATGAGTGTAGCTTCCAGAGCTGATTTTTATAAATTAATTGATGATAACCCAAAGTATAAAAACATACCTCTTATTGTGAGTCATGGTGCTGCAAACGGATTACAATCGTTTACTAATAAAGAACAAAAAGGGTCACAAGTTGCTAATAAGTTAAATCCTGTTGAGATTAATTTTTTCAATGAAGAAATTATTAGAATTGCAAAAAGTAAGGGGGTTTTCGGATTGCAATTAGATGAAAGGAGAATAGCAAGTAAGCAGACGTTGAAAAACACCAAACATTCATTGAAACGTTCGAAAATAATGCATTATCGTTCTGAACTCTTATGGAATCAAGTTCAACATATCTTAGAAATATTAGATAATGATGGGTTATTTGCATGGGATTGCCTCGCAATTGGAAGTGATTTTGATGGTATTATTGATCCGCTAAATGCTTTTTGGACTTCAGAAGAACTTCCATATTTGGCTGATTTTTTAGAAAGACATGCTTATAATTATATGAAAACAGCCAGTTTTAAAGTAAAAGAAAATAAGTTAGATGCTGATGAAATTGTTGATAGAATTATGTCATTGAACGGGTTGAATTTCCTTAAATCAAATTATAAATAATAATCAGTTGTGCAATTTGAGTAAAATTCGTCAATTCGAGTGAATTTTACGATTGAAATGAGTAAAATTAGTATCGAGAATAGAATTTTTCGTTTTAAAATAGTTCTCGATACTATCTGCCTCTGGCGGATCACTCGAACCAACATCAGTTTTCATCTAATTATTCAAAATGCACAACGGGTATAATATTTTATTAACATATCTATATTTAAAGCCCTCTTAAATCATAATAAATTATAGATTTCTTAATACTCTGTTAATAACTTAAGTCTTTAATTTCTATAAACTTTACGTAATTTTACAACTTAACTCTTCATAATGCTCATTATTTAATTCAAATTCGTATGAAACACAATTACTTTTACAAGCAAGTTCTTTTATGGACTACACTTATTTTTTTCGGAATTTATAGCTATGGTCAAGTCCCAAATTATTACAACGGAACTGATATTACACAAACCGGTGATAATTTAAAAACAGACCTTGCTGTTTTAATTATAAACACACATACGACCAATCTTATTTATACGCCCGGCGTTTGGGATGCATTAAAACAGACCGATCTAGACCCTACAAATGCTAATAATGTATTTTTAATTTATGGTTATGATGATACAGATGCTGACATAACCAATGACAGAACTAGAGGAAAGGATATGAATGGAGGTAATGTTGGTGATTGGAATAGGGAACATACCTATCCCCGATCTTTAGGAAGTCCTAATCTAGGGAGTACAGGTCCGGGTTCTGATGCACATCATTTGAGACCATCAGATGTACAGTATAATTCTTTACGAAATAACCACCGTTTTACAGATGGAAGTGGTAATAGTGGATTAATAGGAGGAAATACCTGGTATCCGGGAGATGAATGGAAAGGAGATATTGCTCGTATGATGATGTATATGTATTTGCGTTATGGGAACCAATGTTTGCCAAGTGCTGTAGGTACCGGAACACAAAATTTCCATCCAGATATGATGGATATATTTTTAGAGTGGAATGCAGAAGATCCGGTATCACAAGTTGAAATTAATAGAAATGTATTATTAGAAGGTATTCAAGGAAATAGAAATCCGTTTATTGACAACCCAATTTTTGCTACTTCAATTTGGGGCGGACCACAAGCAGAAGATAGATTTAATTCAGGTACTACAGATACAGAAGCACCTACAATTCCAACAAATTTAGTAGCTTCAAACACCACACAAACTGAAACTGTTTTAAACTGGGATGCGTCAACAGATAATGTAGGAGTATTAGCATATCAAATATTTAATGGAACAACACAAATTGCATCAGCAACTGCAACAACTTATACTGTTACGGGTTTAACACCTAATACACAATACACTTTTACGGTTAGAGCTATTGATGCTGCAAGTAATACTTCTGCAGATAGCAATCCTGCTACAATAACAACTTTAGAAGATACAACACCACCGGCAGGTAGTGATTTAATAATTACAGGTGTTTTTGATGGACCGCTTTCCGGAGGTATACCAAAATTTGTAGAGTTTTACGTAGTAAATGATATTCCGGATTTAAGTGCTTACGGATTTGGATCAGCAAACAATGGAGGCGGAACTGATGGAGAAGAGTTTACTTTTTCGGGGGGTTCTGCTGTCGCTGGAGATTTCATTTATGTCGCGTCAGAAACAACAGGGTTCACTTCATTTTTCGGATTTGCACCCAATGCTACATCAAGTGCCGCTGCTATCAATGGTGATGATGCAATAGAATTATTTAGTGGTGGTGTAGTGATTGACATCTTTGGAGATATTGCTGTTGATGGATCTGGTCAACCATGGGATTATTTAGATGGTTGGGCCTATAGAAATGATGATACAGGTGCAGACGGCAATACTTTTGTATTGGCTAATTGGACATTTAGTGGTATAAATGCAATGGATGGTCAAACTGATAATGCTACTGCAACAACGCCATTCCCCACTGGAACTTATCAAAGACAAGCAGTAGTAGCAGAGATTATTATCAATGAAGTAGATGCCGATCAAACTAGTACAGATGCAGCAGAGTTTGTAGAGTTATTTGATGGAGGAGTAGGTAATACTTCACTAGATGGTTTAGTATTGGTACTATATAATGGTAGTAATGATTTGAGTTATAATGCAATTGATCTGGATGGTCAATCAACCAATGCAGAAGGCTATTTTGTTATAGGAAGTGCTAATGTAGCTAATGTTGATTTGGTTACTTTCACAACCAATGGTATTCAAAATGGTGCAGATGCCGTTGCGTTATATACCGGTGATGCAACTGATTTCCCTTCAAGTACACCTGTTACAACCAATAATTTATTAGATGCGTTGGTTTATGATACCAATGATGGTGATGATGCCGAACTTTTAGTATTATTAAATAATGGAGAAGCTCAAATAAATGAAGGAGGTGCCGGTAATAAAGATGAGCATTCTATGCAGAGAATTCCTAATGGAGCTGGTGGTTTAAGAAATACAACTTCCTATTCACAAGCAACTCCAACACCCGGAGCTGAAAATACGACTGGTGTTGTTGCAGATACCGAAGACCCTACTGCACCGACAAACTTAGTTGCTTCTGGCACTACACAAACTGGTACAGTATTAACTTGGGATGCAGCTACAGATAATGTTGCAGTTACTGAATATCAAATATTTAATGGCACAACTCAAATAGGTACAACAACTGATCTAACCTTTAATGTTACAGGTTTAACAGCCAGCACTAATTATTCGTTTGCGGTTGTTGCACTTGATGCCGCCGGAAATACATCAGTAGAAAGCAATTCAGTATCAATAACTACACTAGATGATACACAAACAGGAAGTGCTTTGATAATTACAGGCGTTTTTGATGGACCATTAACCGGAGGAGTTCCTAAAACAATAGAATTGTATGTAACTGAAGATATTTCAGATCTAAGTATTTATGGTTTAGGAGCAGCAAATAACGGAGGTGGAACAGATGGAGAGGAATTTACATTTCCTGCCGATGCTGCCACAGCCGGAAGTTTTATTTATATCGCTTCAGAAGCTCCGGGATTCACCACATTTTTTGGTTTTGCACCTAATTATACATCTTCGCAAGCAGCTGGAATCAATGGTGATGATGCTGTAGAGTTATTTATGAACGGCACAGTGGTTGATGTTTTTGGTGACATTAATGTCGATGGGTCTGGACAACCGTGGGATTATCAAGATGGTTGGGCTTACAGAAATGATGATACTGGTGCTGACGGAAATACCTTTATACTTGGTAATTGGACATTTAGTGGTGCAAATGCCCTAGATGGTGAAACTACCAATGCTACGGCGGTAACACCATTCCCAATCGGTACTTACCAAAAACAAGGACCGGCCGTTATTGTTATTAATGAAGTTGATGCAGATAACCCGGGAACAGATTCCTTAGAATTTGTAGAATTGTTCGATGGTGGTGCAGGTAATACACCTCTAGATGGATTGGTATTGGTATTATATAACGGAAATAATGATTCAAGTTATAATGCTATTGATCTTGATGGTCAATCAACCAATGCTGAAGGGTATTTTGTAATAGGCAGTGCTACGGTTGCAAATGTTAATTTAGCAGCTTTTACAACTAATGGTCTGCAAAATGGTGCAGATGCTGTTGCTTTATATATCGGTGATGCAACTGATTTCCCTTCAAGTACAGCAGTAACAACCAACAATTTATTAGATGCGTTGGTTTATGATACCAATGATGGTGATGATGCAGGATTATTAGTTTTATTAAACACGGGTGAGGCTCAAATCAATGAAGGAGCATTAGGAAATAAAGACGGTCATTCATCACAACGTATTCCGAATGGCGGAGGTGGTCTAAGAAATACTGCTACTTATACACAAAGAACTCCAACACCAGGGACAGAAAACGGAGCTATTATACCGCCGCCAGATCCAATTTCAATCTTAGAAGCAAGAAATACTGCTGAGAATGAATTGGTAACTGTAAGAGGTGTATTGACTGTATCTGATCAATTTTCAGGATCTGCATATATTCAGGACTCCACAGGTGGAATTGCCATTTTTGATGAACTAGTACATGGTGATGGTAATTTTATGATTGGTGATTCAATTTCAGTTTCCGGAACAAGAAGTATGTTCAATGAGCAAATTCAAATTAGTAATCTTATATCAGTTGAAAATAACGGAACACCAAATCAACAGATCGTACCATTAACAATTACATTGAGTGAATTGATGAACCATCCTGCAGAATTAGTTCAAATTGTCAATCCTAGCTTTCCGGTTCCTGGTGATATTCTTTTTGGAAATTCAAATTATACCTTGACTGATAGCAGTGGAAGTGGGCAACTACGTATAGATAATGACGTTGAAGCGATAGTTGGTCTAGGACAACCTGAAACTTGTAGTGAAGTTACCGGTGTTGTAGGTAGATTCTTTACAACCTATCAATTATTGCCTCGTATGGCAGCTGATATGTCTTGTGCAGGACCATATATACCTCCAACACCACCAATTAACGTTCCTAAAGATAAAACTTTTGATATCGTTACTTGGAATATTAAATGGTTTGGTGATGAACAAAACTCACCACCGGCAGGTAATCCTATGTCTGATGCTATCCAAAAAGATAGTGTTAAAACAGTGATAATGCAATTAGATGCAGATATATATACAGTTGAAGAAATTTCTGATGATGTCTTATTTGCACAAATGGTAAGCGAATTACCGGGTTATGCTTATGTATTATCTCCGGCAGTTTCAAGACCAAATGATCCGGGTGTAAAACAAAAACTTGGTTTTATTTACAATACAGCTACTGTAAATGTACTTGAAACAAAAGTATTATTAGAATCTATCCATCCTTTATATAATGGAGGTGATGATTCAGCTTTGGTCGGTTATCCTAGTACAACAGATCGTTTTTATGCAACCGGACGTTTGCCATTTTTAATGAAAGCAGATATTACAATTGATGGTCAGACTGAACAGTTCGATATTGTTGCTTTACATGCAAGAGCAAATAGTGGTTCTAGCTCACAGAATAGATACGATATGCGTAAATATGATGTAGAAGTTTTAAAAGATAGTTTAGACGCTCATTATTCAAATACCAACTTAATTCTAATAGGCGATTATAATGATGATGTTGATGTGACTGTTGCGGATGTTACTACAACAGTGAGTACATATGAGAGCTATATTGCAGATACCACAAATTATAACATGATCTCTAAAGCATTAAGTGAAGCAGGATTGCGATCGTTTGTATTTAGAGAGAATATGATAGATCATATTACAATTTCTGAGGAATTAAATTTCAATTATATTGATCAATCGATTCGAGTTCATTATGAATTTTATGATAATGATTATCCATTTACAGCATCAGATCACTTTCCTGTATCTGCACGTTTCCAATTAAAAGAATTCGAACTTACTGGAGCATCATCTACAGATATAACTTGTAATGGTGAAGCTGATGGTACAGCAACTGTTTCAGTTTCCGGTGGGATTTCACCATATACTTATAATTGGAGTGATGGTCAAACCACTGCTACTGTTTCGGGTTTAACTGCAGGAACATATAATGTAATTGTTACAGATGCATTAGAGAACGGAATTGTTCAAGAGTTTATCATTGAAGAAACATCTGCTATTACTTTAACAACATCTGGTAATACTACCGTGTATAAAGGCTATGAACCACAAGCTTGTACTATATTGGAATTGACTGAAGTAGAAGGAGGTACAGCACCATATACTATAGAATGGAGTAGTGGAGATACAACAGATACCGTTGAAGTTTGTCCGGAAGAAACCACAACCTATACTGTAACAGTAACTGACGCTAATGGCTGTACAGTTTCTGCAGATATTACAGTAGAAGTTATAGATGTTCAATGTGGTCATAATCCAAACAGACCAAAAGTACATATCTGTCATAATGGAAGAACTATTTGTATATCAGAACATGCAGTTCAAAGACATTTAGACCACGGTGATGTGTTAGGATCTTGCGGTGACACAGCTGAAGTGTCTATTACTAGATTGAGAGTATATCCAAATCCGTTTAGAAGGCACTTAAATATTAAGTTAAATTCTAATGTCGATACAAATGTTAGAATAGCTATTTTTAATATACATGGTAGAAAAGTATTTCAAAGACGTACACAATTAAATGAAGGTGAAAATGTATTGCGTTATAATTTATCGAGATTACGATCTCATCGAGTGTATTTCTTGAAGATTTTTGCTAACGGACAATTACAAAAAGTCCGACTTATTTTAAAACATTAGCAATTTCTAACCTTAATCGAAAAAACCACTAAGACTTTTGTTTTGGTGGTTTTTTGTTTGAAGTAAACCACCCCGAATTCCATCCAACGATCTGTATTACAAGTTATATTAATTATACATGAGATGGAATCCACCCCTCCTTGAATTAAGGGTCATTTCCTAGAATAAGGCATTTTAAATTAACATGCCCTCCTGAGCGTCCCGAATCTTCGGGAGAAGGGCTTTTATATTGATATTTCTAAGCATTTCGACTGCGCTCAATGTGACATTTAGGTAAATCTTATTTTTAAAATTATTCATTGCCATTATCTAGGAAATAACCGAATTAAGGAGGGGAGTTTAACACAAAAGAGCAATTAAACATCTATTCACTCTTAACAAAATCAAGATCAAGTACATTAAAATTATTTGCAGCTTTTACTAGTAGGGTAGAACCAATGGCTTCAAATAAATGATTTGTTTTTAATATAAACTCAGTTTGTTTTTCAATTTGATAATTTGGGATACCCACTAAAGTTAAGTTAGTAGATTTTGATTGTTCTTTGATTATATTATAAAACGGTCTTTGTTCAACAGCATTATTAATAATTTTAATTTCTACATTTACTCTAAGATCTTCAACAAGTTTGGCAATTTTAGTATGTATAATTGTACTATCTACATTGTTATTATTCACAAACAGTACTCTAATACTTGTATTGTTCCATTTTGGCGCTGCAATGATAAAACGAGCAATATTTAGCATCATTTCAGCATTTTTACTATCCGTTTCTCGCCACCATAGATCAACCGTTTGATAATTACCAAATTTTGTCTTTCTATCAAAGTCAAGATACAATAAGTTATAATCTAAGTGCAATAAGATTTCTGTCATTTTAGCATATTCCTCTGAACCTTCTAAGCCTTTAGGCCAACCCATCATTACAGTATTTGGTTCAACACCTGAAAACCCGAATGTAGAAGCAATATTTGTAATACCTGTATAAATATTATCAACTTTTATCTGTCTTGCAAAAATACCTAGTTCTTTAAAAGTTTCATCTCTTATAATTTGTTCAGTCTTTCGTAAAGGTTTATCATTTTCCTTATCAAGAATCAATTTAAAATTAGTAACTATTCCTGTTCGACCAGATACGGTTTTACCTAATTCTAATAAATATGACTGGTGTTTGCTTTCGCCGCTAAACAAAATAATATTAGGATTCCAATTAGAGTTTTCATCAACTTTACCATCTATCTTTTTTAGACCTTTATTCACTACATTTTCCCAAACACTTCGCCAAACATCATTAGATTGTAAATGCACTTCTTTACGTTGTAACCAGAAATACAAACCTCCGACAACCGCTAATGCACCAATCATTGCTATCATGTCTAATTTGAACATCACTCCAAAACAAGCAATGAACCCTAATAAACCAATCCAACGTTTGATTTTAAAGGTAGGCTGAAAATCAGGGTTTGCCCAACTTTCTAAGAAATAAGAAATATTAATAAATCCATAAGCGGTTAAATAAAACATAGAAACCACGCGAGCAATGACATCTAATTCACCAATTAAAATACCGGCTTCTGCAATAATAAAAACCATAAATAATGCATTTACAGGTTCATTATTTACTCCTTTGCCTTTACCAAATATTTTAGGGGTTACTTTATCAATAGACATGGCTTGTAAAATTCTTGGTCCGCCAAGAATTCCTCCTAAAGCTGAAGATAGTGTAGCGCCCCAAATTCCGGCAACAACAGCTGGAGCAAATAGCGCCATTTTCATTAAAATATTATAATCTGTCTTTAATATTTCTGTATTGATATTATATGCTATAAATATAGCAAGACTAAGATATACTATCAATCCAACGCCAATAGCCATCAAGGTTCCCGAAGGAATAGATTTTTTAGGGTCTTCTAAATCGCCACTCATGGCAATACCGGCGGTAAAACCGGTAACTGCAGGGAAAAATATGGCAAATACAACTTCTAAAGGTACTGAGCCTTCTGTTGAAAATAACGGTACAGTTTCCGGGGCATGGTAAGGTGTTCCGAAAAAGATAGAAACTAACGAAATGATAATAGCTGCCAGAATAAAAAACTGTGCTTTTAATGCTACGGAAGTACTTATTAATGCCAAAGCTGTCAATGAAATAAGTGCAATAGTGCCTGTCATTCTAAAATCGTTGACTGACATTCCAAAACCGAAATAGCTATTAAAACTCTCTGCAAAACCTATTAAATATAAAGCAATAGAAAAAGCGGTTCCTACATAGATTGCAATGCCGATAGAGCCACCAATGGGAACTCCCATACTTCGTGAGAGCACATAATAAATACCACCGGCTCCAATTTTTTTATCAGTTGCTACTGATGATACACTTAAACCAGTTGTTACTGCAATGACATGGGCTATAACAATAATGATAATGGCACCGATTAAACCGGCATTACCAACAACCCAACCCAAGCGCATATACATGATAACACCTAAAATAGTTAAGATTGAAGGTGTAAAAACACCTGCAAACGCACCAAATTTCTTTTTTTCTGACATTAATTAGAACAATTGGTAAATTGCATATAAAAATAGGAAGTGAATATAGAGAATCTTTTTAAAATAGTCGCCTTATTTTATATGAATAGGAGTGACGAAAAATATGAGAAACATATTCAAGTTTTTAAAAAGGGGAAAAATCCCCTTGATATTCAGTTATTTATCACTTACCTTTGGAATTTATTAACTGTATTACTCATCTTTTAAATTTCTTTAGAATTAAGTAATTAATTAGACAAAAATACTGCTATGAAAAACACAATATTTATTTTTTTATTGCTTCTAAGCATTTATACTACTGCGCAAACATTATATACTGATGAAAAGGGCGTGAAGATATTCTATGAAATTCAACAAACAGAAAAATTCGTTTTATGTAAAGGTAATCCTTACTCAGATGAAAATTTTTCTAAAGAAAAGATTTATATCTGGAAAGTAACTTTTGGGATTGAGAATGGATATTCAGGTTCTATCGTTCCACGTGGGGTTGGTATTGCGACTATAAGTGTAAGCCCAAATCCAATAAAACCATATTCACATAATTATTGTAATTATAAATATCTTAAAAATTACGAGCCAAATTCTATTCAACGACATTTAGATCAATCCTTATTTGTTTGGTCAATTCGTGATCATAAAGTTGAAGAAATTAAGTCTAAAGAGATCATAACAACTACTACATATCTCTATCTCTATGAAGGACAAACTCCAAAGTTAACCAATTGGCAATTTTTAGGTTATCGATTAAAAAAAGATTTTAAGTCTTATGATCCTATTTTAAATGATATTGTTAATACCCCAAAATCGGTAACCTTAATAGATAAGAAGACAAAAGAAAAAGCAAAAAATCTGGAAGTCAAATACAACGCTAAGGTTAACTCTATAGAAATACCAGCAACTAAATTCGACGAAATAAATGTTAAAACTACAAAAACAGCTTCTTCAGAAGTAATTCCGGTTAAAGAAATTGAACCTGTAAATAAGGTTGATAAAATAAGTGTTAAGACTACAAAAGTAACGCTCTCAGATTCAGTTTCTGCTAAAGAAATAAACATGACAAGAGGTGATGAAAACAAGACAGATAAAGAAGTAATAGCTGTTAAACAAATTGTACCTATAAAAAAAGATTCGACTAAGATAGCTAATACGCCAGTAAAATGTCCGGGGAAGAAAGCATTAGCATATAAAGAAATGTCTAGCAATGCTACTGATTTAGATGAACAGAAAGCGTATAGTTGGCTAGCGTTATATTATACCTATAAATGTGAATGTGAAATGGGTTCACCACGTTCTGACCAATTAGTTCCAATGATAAATAATGTAGTAGATAGTTATATTACAAATACTAATAGCGCGTTTGGAAAAATTTCAAAAATGACTAAATGTAAGGCTCCAATTATAAACTGATTATAAATTTATTCTCTCAAAAAGTTTAGCTAAAAAAGACTCTTCTACAATAGTAATGAAATGTAGAGCATTCACGACTTCAAATAAAAAATAGTAAAGTAGGAGTAAACACTCTTTACACAAAAAGACGATAGACGAGTAGTATAGTGTGTGGAGTGGGAATAAATGTATTTATATTAGGAGTACTAATAAGTATTTCATAAATTGCACCAATAATATTAAATTTGGTTCAAAATGGGAGTTATAAGAAAATCAATAACATTTACAGAACAACAAGATACTTTTATAAAAAGCTTAATAGAACAAGG
>CAYXAZ010000057.1:0-22081 GCA_964463085.1 uncultured Flavobacteriaceae bacterium
AGGACATGTTAATTACTTTTCAAACTAAAATGCCTTATTCTAGGAAATGACCTTTACAATGGGGTTTTAATTCAACTGAATCAAGTCAACAGTACTTTCTTTTACTTTTTTATTGAGTTCCTTTACATCTGTATTGAATATCTTATAAAGATCAGCCAGCTCTTTATCAATCTGCTTCGTAATTTCATTTTTAAATGTAATTGCCTGATCAGTAGGTTTAAAATTACCTATAGATGACAATGAATTTAAATGCCCTAATTTATTATTTAACCTGATAGGGAAGTTTAGCGGGTCTTGATTACTCTTACTCTTGGTTTGATACAAATTCTTTTCAATGACTGTTACTTCTTTAGAAATCTTACTAGCAAAATCTAGTAACTCTTTGTGTTTCTCTTTATCAGTAATTGACTCTTTAAGCTGTTTAATTTGTGTTTTTACCTTTTTAACATTTCTCAAGGCTTTGTGTATTTCAGTCATTTTATCTCTTACTTCTAAAATAAAATCAAATTGAGCTTGCAGTTCTTCATTGCTTGCTTCACTTCTAGGGTCTTTCAAAATGGTAAACTCTTGAGATTTTGCTACCTTGTTTTTTGTCAATTCTACCGTATAAGTTCCAGGTAATGCTTTTGGTCCGCTAAGAGAAGCCCACCATAAGATCATTCCTTTTACTTTTTCAGCATCGGCATACATCATATTCCAGTTGAATTGATTGCTTCCGGGTTTTACTTTTAGCGTTAGATCTTTTTTCTCTTTAGTAGGACGGTTGGTAAATTTCTTTATTAATTTTTTATTTTTATCTAAAAATGATAGCGTAATAGTATCTGCCTTTGCAGTATCCTTTACATAAAAATTGATAGCTACACCTCCATAATGATTTTGTCCTTGTGTTTTTGATGTTTTGCCATTACCTCCATTCATTCTATAACTATTCATTGGTTTATTTAAAAAGAGATCTTCTTTAATAATATTATTGTTTAGTTGATGTAATGGAGTTAGATCATCAATCAACCAAAAAGAACGACCTTGCGTTGCAGCAATCAAATTGTTATTTTTAATAGTCAGGTCTGTGATAGGAACAATCGGTAAATTCAACTGAAATTTTTTCCAGCTAGTTCCGTCATCAAAACTAATGTACATACCACGTTCTGTACCTGCATATAACAATCCTTTTCTGTTAGGGTCAGCACGTAAAGCTCTTGTAAAATCTTCATTTCCAATTCCGTTAACTATGAGTTTCCAAGTTTGACCGTAATTTTCGGTTTTGTAGATATAGGGTCTATAATCACCAGATTTGTATTTTGTGCCCACAATATAAGCACCACCTTTATTGAATGGATCAATTTCAATACAATTGATCATCATCCATGTGGGCATATTTTTAGGTGTTACATTTTTCCAATCTTTACCACCATTTTTGGTAATGTGAACCAATCCATCATCAGAACCTGTCCAGATCAGGTCTTTTTCTAAATGAGACTCTGTAGCAGCAAAAATAGTTCCGTAATACTCAACACCTGTATTGTCCTTCGTAATCGGTCCACCGGAAGCACCCAAAGTTTTCGGATCATTCTTAGTAAGATCAGGACTGATAATTTCCCATGATTGTCCTTCATTATAGGTTACATGTAAATGATTTGAAGCGACATATAATTTCTTTGGATTATTAGGTGAGAAAAATATAGGAAAGTTCCATTGAAAACGATATTTAAAATCTTCTGCTCCGTGTCCCATTGGGTTATCAGGCCATACATTAATAGCTCTTGTTTCTTTGGTTTTATGATTCACTCTTGTTAAAAAACCTCCGTAACTTCCGCCATAAACAATATCATTATCGGTTGGATCAACAGCAATATGTGCACTTTCACCACCAGCGGTTGATTCCCAATCTTTTTCAGAAATAAATCGACCATTCGTTCTGTGTGCTATACGGACAGTAGAATTATCTTGCTGTGCACCGTAAATCCGATACGGAAAATGATTATCAGTTGTAACTCTATAAAATTGTGATGTAGCTTGATTGTGATAGGTCGTCCAATTTTCGCCAGCATCAAAACTTACTTGAGCACCGCCATCATCGCCAATGATCATACGTTGATTATCTTCCGGTGATATCCATAGATCATGATGATCACCATGAGGTGCGTTATGAGTTTCATAGGTTTTTCCGCCATCTTTTGAATGATGATATCTAACATTTAAGATATACAATCCGTTCTCATCTTGTGTATCAGCATAAATTCGCGTATAATACCAGGCACGTTGACGTAATTTACGTTCGCTATTTATTAATTTCCAGGTTTTCCCTGCATCTAGAGACTTATAGACGCCACCTTTTTTATTTTCAATGAGTGCCCAAACGATATCAGAATTTACCGGTGAAACGGTTACGCCGCTAATTCCCCAAAGTCCTTTAGGTAAGCCTTCGTTAGCCGAAATATTTTTCCAGGTATCACCTCCATCAATACTTTTCCATAAGGCAGAACCATTTCCTCCACTAGATAGGCTATAGGGTGTTCTTCTTATATTCCATGTTGTTGCATATAAAATACGTGCATTATTAGGATCGATGATCAGATCAACCGCACCGGCATCCGCATTAGCGAATAATACTTTTTTCCAAGTTGCGCCACCATCAATAGATTTATAAACACCTCTTTCGGTAGAAGATTTATAGAGATCGCCCAACACAGCAGTATATACTATATCAGGGTTTTTAGGATGAATTTTTATACGAGGGACATGTCTCGAATTTTTCAACCCTATATGTTTCCATGTTTTTCCGGCATCGACAGATTTCCAAATTCCGTCACCAGACGATACATTACCGCGAACTGTTTTCTCACCATTACCAACATAAATTACATTATTATCCCATTCGCTGACTGCTATAGACCCAACGGAACCTCCAAAAAAGCCATCAGAAATATTTTTCCAAGTGTTACCGGCGTCAGTTGTTTTCCAGATACCACCACCGGTTGAACCCATATAAAATAAATTCGCTTTACCCGAAACACCGGTTACGGCAGCACTACGACCACCTCTAAACGGGCCTATATTTCGCCATTGTATAGCATTGTAATATTTTTCGGCAAATTGATTAGTGTTTTGTTGTGTTTTTCTTTTGTATTTTTGAGCCTTACTAGAAAAGCTAGCTAGCAATAAAATGCTAACAAAAAAGAGCATTACTTTTTGCATAATGTTGGTAGTTAAATTAGTAGTTAAAATTAGCAATAAAAATTGATATTTTATAAATGAATTTATTATTAGATTATACTGATAAACAAGTAGATAATGCGGGAATTATCATTTCAGGCTCAAAAAGTGAATCCAATCGACTATTAATTTTACAGCAATTCTATCCGAATTTAAATCTGGAAAATGTATCTGATTCTGATGATACTAAACACTTAACACATGCTTTAGGTTCTAGAGATAAGATAGTTGATATTGGGCATGCCGGAACAGCTATGCGTTTTCTGACAGCTTATTTTTCTGCTAAAGAAAGCAGAGAAACTATTTTGACGGGTTCTGAACGAATGCAAAACAGACCCATTAAAATTTTGGTTGATGCCTTACGAAGTTTAGGTGCTGATATTGAATATGTAGATAAAGAAGGATATCCACCAATACATATCAAAGGAAAAAAAATTACCAAAAATAAAGTAAGTATCAATGGTAATGTAAGTAGTCAATATATTTCTGCTTTATTATTAATAGCACCATCTTTAGAGAACGGATTAGAAATTGAATTGCTAGGAGAAGTTACTTCTCGCCCTTATTTAGAAATGACTTTGATCTTATTAAAAGAATTGGGAATTTCAACTACTTTTAAAGGAAACCATATTGAGGTTTTGTCAAAAAAGAGCATTGAAGATAAAACCATAATGATAGAATCTGATTGGAGTTCGGCATCCTATTTTTATAGTTTGATTGCCTTAAGTGAAGTAGGAACAATCATAGAATTATCTTCTTATAGAAAGACGAGTTTACAAGGTGATAGTTGTTTAGTAAATATTTATAAAGAGTTTGGTGTAGAAACTACATTTCAAGAAAATGCAATTTCACTCAAAAAAACCACTGTCATTCAGAGTCCCGATAGCTATCGGGACGAAGAATCTCTTGACCTCAAAGACGCTCCAGATATAGCTCAAACCATCGCAGTGACTTGTTTTGGATTAGGAATTGTCTGTAACTTAACAGGTTTACATACTTTAAAAATTAAGGAAACGGATAGGTTAGTAGCATTAGATGTTGAGCTGAAAAAATTGGGTGCTGATATTTCTGTAACTAATAAGAGTTTGCATTTAAAACCATCATCAAAAATCAATAAAAATTGTAGTATTCAAACCTATAATGACCACCGTATGGCAATGGCATTTGCGCCTTTAGCTTTAAAAGTACCAATTACAATTAAAGATGCTGATGTGGTAACAAAATCATATACCAAATTTTGGGAGGATTTGGAGGGGTGTTTTTAGTGGACGTTAAAGTATCGTTAAATAAATAAATTACGATACACTAAAGAGATGTTTTTATACGTTATAATATGATATTAATCCCCACTCAACATGAGAAAAATAATACTTCTTTGTTGCCTTTTTCTATGTGTCTCTTTTACTGTTCAGGCACAAGAATGGCTTACCGATATTGATGAAGCAAAAAAAATGGCAAGTGAAAAAAACCGAAAAATTATACTGGTCTTTCAAGGCTCTGATTGGAATGCATTGTGTATCAGATTTGAAAAAGAAATGTGGAATAATGCAGAATTCAAAGAGTATGCCCAAGAACATTTTGTGATGCTCAAAGCTGAATTTACAAGAAAGGAAGAAAATAGATTAAGTGAAGAGTTGCAAGAAAAGAATAAAAAGCTAAAAGAAAAATATAATTTAGATGGACATTTTCCCTTTGTTGTGATTTTAAACAAAGATGGTGAAGCTTTAGGAAATACAGGTTATAAAAAAGTAAGCCCCTATATGTATATTAAAGTATTGAACTCTTTTAAACTTTCTGGCAAGTAAGTGATTTTAACCTTATCACTGAAGATAAATCAATTTATATAATCTTCTTTTTTACTTTTTTCAATGTAAAATATTGGTAATTATCTATCGGCAAAGAAAATTATTATCAGTATTGACTATTTTTTCTTTAAAATACTTTTTTTGGCATGAAAAACCTATTAAAACTTTAATCGAAAATAATTCTCCTATCCCGAGTGCTCGGGATGCCTCAGGGTTTCCGCTTTACCTCTCTGAGCTTGTACCGAGCCTTTCGACTAAGTTTATCCTGAGCGGAGTCGGAGGACTCAAGACAGGCTATAGCCGAGGTAGAGAGGTCGAAACCGATTTAAGCGGTTTCGGGTGAGGTAAAATATAGAATTTCGGTTTTTGACCTAAAAGATCAAAGCTTGTGCCCAGCTTGACTGGGTATGAAAGGAGTGGAATACCTCGATGGCCCTGCCTCGAGGATAATTCATTTCAAGAAATACTATATTTGATTAGCATAGCTATTCTAAATGTTAAAATTAGTAACACATACTTATTTTAGGCGTCTTTAATAACATAGACCGATACTTTGTCTAAAATAAAATCAAAAAATAAACCAAGATAATTATGTTGGGGTATATGTCAACTGTCAATAAAGAAGCCTTAAATAACCGTTTTAGCAAGATTCATTATTTAATAGGCGATTTTGATGTAGATGTGTATAGTTCAATGCCATCTAGCGGTTGGATTAAAACAGGTAGTGGTTCAGCTATTTTTTCATTAGAAAATACATTTATTACCGAAAAAGTAAAATTGACAAATGAGAATAGTATTATTACTATGGATAATACCATTGGCTGTGACCATGAAAAAGACTCGTTTAGATTGTTTGCATTAGATATTGGCTTGGGTAATATGAATGCCTTTAAAGGAACTATTCTTGACGGAATATTGACTTTTTGTAGTATAGATTCTGATTTAAAGAATAGAGATGAATATGACGATTCATTGTGCTTTAAATTAATCTATAAGCAATTATCTGAATTCGAAAATGAATTGGTTGTAGGGTGCTCTAAAGATAATGGTAAAACATGGTTTCCTTTTTTAAAAAATAACTATAAAAGGAAATAATCTTAATATTTATGAAGATCTTCTAAATTTGAATAGAACCCTATGAATAACACGCACAAGAATATTATGCTATCAATATTGGTAAATAAGCTTGTTTGAATTACATCAGATTATAACTTCTTTTTAGAACAAAATTACCTTTCAAAATACTTAACTTAAAAAAAAAAGAAACTTTTTTACATCCTTTTTGTTTTTACGCTATCTTTAGAGTAGAAGGAAGATATATTTAATAGAATTCTATTTGAAAACAGTCAACATTATAACAGAAGCCGTAAAAAAAATTGAGGTAAACGACAGATTAGCCATGAATCTTTTATATACAAGATATGCAAAAGAAATGTTAGCTATGTCCTATAGAATAACTAATAATTTAAGTGATGCTGAAGATGTAATACAAGAATCGTTTTTAAATTCTTTTCAAAAAATTAATCAATTAAAAGACCCTAATCATTATTTATTTTGGTTAAAGAGAATTGTATTAAACAATAGTTTGAAAATTATTAAAAATAAAATTTATTTCAAGCCCATTGAAGATAAGGAATATGAAGATATACACGAAGAAGGTAAATGGTATGAAAGTATAAAATTTGAAACTATAAATGAAGCCATCCAAAATTTGCCAAATGGCTGTAGAGAAATTTTTACACTATATCTTCTAGATGAATTTAAACATAAAGAAATAGCAGAAGCCTTTAAAATATCGGTTTCAACATCTAAAAGCCAATATAGATATGCTTTAAAACTGTTAAAAGAACAATTAAGAAAAATGTTATGAATGACTTTGAAAAATATATAAAACAACACAAACATAAAATGGATGTTGATCAAGTAAACCCTAAGATTTGGGATAACATTGAAAAACAAATATTTGATATAATTCCTGAAAAAAACTATAAATATTTAAAAGTTATTTCTACAATGGCGGCAGTATTTCTTTTAGGATTTCTTTTATTTAAATTCGATAATAATACAACTGAAATACCTACAAAATTACTCGCTCAATATGGTTTTGAAAATCAGAATATTGAAGAAACACTAAATAAAAAAGCAACATTAATAAGAAATACTGAATTTCCTGTTTTATATAGAGATAATTTTCAACAGCTTTATAATCAGGTAAAGTATCTTGATGAATCATATAGGCAAAAAGTAACTTATTTATATACTAAAGAGTATGATGAGAATATTGCTAAAGAAGTACTGAAATATTACAAAACAAAAAGTGAAATTTTAGATAAAATACTTAAGGAGGTTAAAAAAATAAAAATAAATGAAAAAAATTATAATATCAATTATGAAAAATCAAGAATTGTCATATAAGAAAATCGTTGGCTCATTGCTATTGATATGCTTATTCATCCTAAATAGTACAGCTCAAAGAGTTACAAAAACGTTTGAAAAAGAGATTGAAACTTCTGATAATACAATTATCAAAACATATGGACCTCAATCTGTTCATCCGACCGGAAATGGTGCTATTAATACAAGACAATCTGGAAATAAATATATTATCTCTGGTAAATATAGCAAACCGTCTATCTATGTTATAAACAAGACTTTAAAGATTAATACTTGGGGGCAAAACACTGTTAAACAGGTAGTAAAAGTTATCTTAGAATGTGAGAATGCAACTCAAACTACAGCGTTACTAAATGCATTAAGAATCGAGTTAAAAGAAAATAAAGCAAGGCAAATTAATATTGATTTTAACATGAATATTCAACATTTTAAAATTTATAATAGTTTCTTCGGAAAAGATGATAATTCTGTAATACTAACCAATGGAAAAGTATATAAAATAAAATATTTAGAATTAACTACTTCTTTATTTATTCCTGAAAAAAGCAATTTAGTATTAAATACAAAAGGAACTACCATCTATTTAGGCAATCATACTGGGAACATTGATTTGACCATGGACAAAGGTAAATTAATTGCAAAAAAGATGAATAGCCTTACAGCAAATTTGATGAATATAAATGCAACAGTAAGTCAAATAACAAATGCTAATATCTCTTTAAAAAATGTTGATTTAAAACTTAGCAAAGCTAATAAATTAGAACTTACATCAGCTATCTCAACCATCAATATAGAAAAATTGAATACTTTGTTAATTAATGAATCGATCAATGACATCTTTATCGTTGATACTATTCGTGATATCATAGTTGCAAAATCAATCTTTTCTGAATATAAAATTTCATCCATAAATAATACTATTGAAGTCAATGCTAAGAATAGTGATATAACTGTAAATTCTTTCGATAAAAAAGTAACCACTATTGCTATTCAAAATCAAAATGCTTCTATTCAGTTAGGTTTGAAAAATTTAGACAATTATACTCTTGCAATTAATGATAAATTACAAAATAGCTATCATTTATCCGATAGGTTAAAAGAATTACCCTCAAATTCCAATCAATTACTGTATGCCTTTGGAAAGAGGCCTTCTAAAACTAAGATAACATTTAGAGGCAAGCATTGCTACGTCAAAATTGAGTGATGGCAAAACCGTAAATCCAACATAAAAATTATTAAAAAATTTATTCTACGCAAGTAGAACGGCTATACTTATGCCAAATTTTAAACACAAAATTTTAATTAAAAACTACAATATCATGAAAAACACAACCGTATTTAGAACATTTATTTTGACACTAATTTTTCAACTCTTTATTAGCAGTACAAGCTACTCACAGCATTATGAAGAAAGATTAAGCAACCTATTTGAAACAAGGTATAAAGGTGAAGAATCTGGAGCATCAATACTAATTTCAAAAAATGGAAAAATTTTATACAGTAAACAGTTCGGTTTAACAGATGTAAAAAAACAAATCCCAATAACCGAAAATACAACGTTTGCCATAGGTTCTATCACTAAACAATTTACAGCAGCAGCGATATTAATACTTCAAGAACGAGGCAAGCTAAATGTAAAAGAAAGTTTAGGAAAATATCTACCAGAATTTGCTGGTTCAAATTATAAAGAAGTGAAAATTGAACATTTATTGACGCATACCTCAGGTATTCCATCAGATAATAAGGCAAAAGTGATAAGCAAAAACTTTAGTAAAAATATAACGCCACAAGCTATTGCAAATGCAATAAAAAATGAACCTCTTTTATTTCAACCAGGAGAGAAATTCGATTACTCAAACAATGGCTATATGCTACTAGGTTTAGTTATAGAAAAAGTTTCTAGACTATCTTATGGTGAGTTCCTTAAAAAGAATATTTTTAAACCTCTAAAAATGAAAAATACCTATGTCTTTTCTCCACAAAATAGTATTAAAAACAAGGCGAAAGGATATACAAAAGATAACAATGACAAGACAGAGATGGTTACTTATAATTCATCTTCTTTTTCGGCAGGAGCTATTGTTAGTGCTCCTAAAGATTTAAATAAATGGGTAACCGGGTTATTTTCTAAAAAAGTAATTGATAAAAAGAGCCTGAATCAAATGCTTACTAACTATACACTTTTAAACAATAAGAAAATAAATAAAGGGTTCGGATGGGAATTAAATAAAATTAATGGTTCTAAAAGTTTTGAGCATTCAGGATTTGAACCTGGTTTTAAAGCCAATTCTATTTATGTTCCTGAAGAAAAATTGTATGTAGTGGTTTTACAAAACAACGAAGTAGGTTCTCCTACTCCGGCAACTATAAAAGCAACGGCAATAAGCTTAAATAAACCATATCCTACAAAAAACTCTAAAAACACATTATCAATAAACGATTTAAATAATATTATCGGAACATATCAATTAAAAGGTGGCGGTAAAAGAATTATTGGTAAAAACGATCAAGGCTTTTATTATAAAGCTCAAGGAGGTAAAGAAAGACAACTGTATGCTACAAATGAAAACACATTATTTTTTGATAGGGAATATATCCAACTTCATTTCGAAAAAGATATTAAAGGCAACATAATTGCAACCACTTATAAGAATAGAAATTATGAGGCGCATTTGGTTAAAATATCTAATGATATACCTAAGGAAAATGTTGCTATATCAATACCAATTACAACACTTAAAAAATATATTGGAAGTTATAAATCAGAGCAATTTACCATGAAGATTTCATTAGAAAATGAAAATCTTTTTGCACAACCAGAAGGTGCAGACAAGTTAAAACTACTTTCAAAAGCAAATAATAAATTCTTTATCAAAGAACTCGGAGCAGAAATTGAATTTGTTTCTGACAATTCAAATGCTGTAAAATACATCAATATTTTATTAGAAGGAAATATGATGAAAGGTATTAAAATAACTAACTAAAGTATGCTGAAATTAGAAAGCATAAGAAATTAATGATATTTTAATTTCTTATGGCTTTTATAGTTCCAAAATACCGAATTAACGAACTCAAAACTCCAACAGTACTGATAAATAAAAAGCTATAACCAAAATCTGGTTGGAAATCTAGGAAAAAATCAAAAGGAATTCGATATACTAACGTAGATAAAAATAACACTCCTATACTTAGCAATAGGCCAACTAGTAATCTTGTGATTATATAAAAATTTGGAGATAAACTTATTTTGAATTTATTTTTATACCATCGTTTTATATTGATAAGAAAAACTACAAATACAAGCATTATAATAATTAAAATTACTTTTTTAAATAATTTTTCTTTTGAAAAAACATACCGATATTTACCTCTATTAACTGAAGCTAATATAACATTTAAAGCTTCTTTTGTAAATTCAAAGCTATTGCTATTGGCTAATATTGATATAGTTATATTTTTTTCTGAATATATTGCTATTGATGAAATATAACGGTTTATTGAACCTATGTGAAAAATAAAAGGAATATCGTGTTGTATTCGAAAATTAACATTAAACACAATATCATCGGTCATCCAGCCCATAGCATAACCATTACTTTTAGTTGTTGTTAATAGTTTAAGACTGTTTAGTGATAGTAAAGTATCTCCTTTTTGAGTAATTCCTTTATTTAATAGGCAATTTAAATATTTTGCCATATCATCAGAATTACTTGTTATTAAACCAGTTGGTACGAAAAAGTCTGAAAATTCATAATGTTTCGAGGTTTTAAACAAATGAAACCAATCTTGATAACCAGTCACCATATTAGATTTAGCACCTTTTTCATAGCTTGCATATGTATTTTGCATCCCTATTTTGGAGAAAATATGCTCTTCTAGATACGACTCATAAGATTGATTGCTAACCTTAGTAATAATTAAACCAAGCATTATATAATTAGAGTTGCAATAGTTAAATGTAGTACCGGGATTATACAAAAATTCTGCATTATTTAAATAGGTAGAAAATTCTTTTTCAAATACTGTTTGGTCAGAAGTCAGTAAATCAAAAAAACCATCACTTGTTTTCATGCCGCTGGTTTGGTTCAGTAAGTGCCTTATGGTTATTTTTTTGCTTTGCGCTGTATCTTTAAGTGAAAACCAAGGTAAATATTTTAGTACAGGGTTATCTAATTCAATTTTATTAGCATCAACTAATTGTAGTGTTGCCAATGCTGTAAACGATTTTGAGCAAGAGCCTATAAAGTAATTTTTATTTACATTTTTAACATTCTTATCTAGTTTAAAAACCTCTCTTCCATTTTGACTTACAATAATTGAAGCATCAGGAATATGATATTTATCAAATAAAAGAGTTAAGCTATTTTTTAAATATACTGTATCTATTTTTGATTGCCCAAAGCCGTTTAAAAAGAAAATGCAAAGGATACCAACTAAAAATTGTTTAAATTTTAAATTCATAACTATTATTTACTCTTCAAAAAAAGATTTTACTTTTGTCTCTGTTGAATTCTTAACAAACCAAGAAATTATAGGATTTTGAACTCTTCTCTTATATTTGTCGATTTTCTTTCTTATCATACCAAATAGCATCAAATTCACCTTTTGTAGAAATGACAACTCTCCACTCTTCTTTTAGTTTGCTTGAGTCTGAATATTTTGCTGATAAACTGTTCCAATCTATGACCGATAACACCTGAGGTTCAAGGTGGGCAATGACTTCTTTTTCATCTAATATTGCTATCCAAACTGGTTCTGAAATGTGTTCAATACTGTGATTGCTTTCTTTTCCTCCCCAGCCAATCCTAATTAGAGAACCTTGCCTTATTGAGTTAATCAACTCTTCTTTACTTCCTAATATTGTATTACCATCTTTATCGTTTTTATAGGCTATTTTCCATTCTGGTTCATTTTTTTTAATAGGGTAACAGGAAGAAAATAAACAAGTAAAAAAGAGTATGATTGCTATTAACATTAAAGAAAATTTCATCGTTTCAGTTTTCATGGTTAATGATTGTTTGAATAATTGATTTATACTTTTCAAATTCATTAATATGAGGCCAATGTGCAGAATTTTCAAAAATATAATATGATTTTTTAGGTGCTTTTATTGAATCGTAATACTTTTTTGAAACTGATGTAACGGTCGATAGATCATATTTGCCTTGAAAAATATAAATGGGGACTTTAAACTTCGTTACACTATTAAACAAGTTGGTTTTCTTTGCTTCCGGCCATAAATGTTTTAATGAAAAATGATGCCCTTTTAGTGATTTTAATTTATCATTAATAGAGTATTCTGGATAAAAAATAAAGTCTTTATAAATTGAAAATGTACTGAGCTTTTTCTTTGAATCTGGTCCTTCATACTTTTTTAATAATTCTCGCTCTTTTAAAATATTAGTGACCCAATCCTCATCTGTTAAGTACGGAGGTCTTCCAATTTTTTCTAATTCGCTAATAGTTTTGTTATCGTTCGCTTTTTTGGCAGAATTATAAACAAAATCATATGATAATTGTTCAGATTTTAAAGAATTTGCTCCTTGTCCGATACCAAAATAAGTATAGAATAGATCAGGTTCTCTAAATACCATTTGAATACCGAAAAGTGTTCCCCAAGAATGTGCTTCTAAATATAATTTCTCTTTTTCAAATCTATTCAAAAGGTATTTTGAAAGTTCAAGTCCGTCTTTTATAATTTGATCTTGATTCATACTTTCAATAGAAATCTCACTAGAATAGGATGCCCCAGCGCCTCTTTGATCCCAATAACAAACTGTAAAAATATCTTCAAGATTATTATTTTTATTCATTAATGGTCTATCTGGACCTCCTGGTCCTCCATGTAAATGAAGTAATATCGGATTGGACAGGTTTTCTCCTCGAATTAGTAGCCGCTGCATGACACCATTAATTTCTACATCAATTATTTCTGCAATGCTATTTTTTAATACTTTCCCATCAGCATCTACAAAAGGAGTTGTTTTTTGAGGACTAAAATAGAATAGTATGGCAAATAGTATCAATGCTAAAATACCAATAGCCAAGAAAAATTTTAGAAGTTTTTGTTTCATATTTTTTTATTTAATACAATCCCTTTTGTTATGAAATTTCCATTGTTCTTTATACCATGTTAATCTCAAATACTCTTAAATCATGTCCTAGTATTTCTCCAGTAATAATATTTCTCATCATTGTATCAGATTTTCCATTTGTTGCTGCAATTAATGACCATTCAAGGTTTTCTTTAAAGGTTACAGTTTGAGAATCATAATTTGGTGTTTGGCTAATGTCTACCGTTGGCAATTAATACGTCTAAGTCTCCATCCATATCAATATCAAAAAGTGTAATAGATGCAGTTCTGTTTTCTTGAGTTCCAATGGAATTATATCCAGAATGATTTAAGAAAGAAACATCTTGTGCAGTTATAGTTGCTGTAAAGGTTAACAGTAGAATTAAAAATTTTGTATTCAGTTTTTTCATCTTAATGTATTGATATGATAATTGCTTACAATATCTTAAAAATTAACTAGAATGCGCATCAATTATTTTATAGCATTTTTAAACTGTGTTTCTAAATTTACAATGGCAGTCATTGTATTCTCATTATTTTTAAATTTTTTCTTTAATATATCAAATACTTCTTGTCCTCTGGGGTCTGCTAATGTGACTATTTGTAAAACATTGTAAAAAATATCGTTTAAATTCTCTTGTTTCATTGCATCCTTAAACTGTTCAAAAATTAAAGGATACCCTTTATCTGATTTACCAATAGCAACTAATGTATGTGCTGCTGCTAATCGATGATCCCAAACAGGTGTGCCTAAATTCCAATGGGGATTATCCGAATCAATTAATGATTTAATAGCTAAATCATAGGCTCGAGAATCTTTAAGCTCTTTTAATCCATATAAGGCACTTATAAGACTTTGGTTTTTCCATGATGGTTTGTTTGGAAGTTTCATTAGCGCATCAAATGCTTTCGGACTTTTTGTTTTTCCTAAAGCAACAGCAGCCATATTCACCACTCGGTCACTATAATCATTTAAAGCTTCAATATATATTGGTGCATATTTAGGGTTCCGTGTCATTCCCAAGACATTAATAGCGTTAGATTTTAACCAAGATTTTTCTTCTGTTATTAGTTTAAGAAGCATCTCTGCAGTTCTACTTTCCATTTCAACGCCTTGGTTAGAAAGTGATGAAGGTATCAATCCTTGCAATTGCCATAAAGCAATTAATCGTGTTCGCCACCAATATTCTTTGTTTAAAATTACTTTACATAATTCGTTTTTTATTAATAATTTATTTTCTTTGATAGTGATACTATCTTTCGCAATAATAGTTAACTCTCTCATAGAAGACACTTTGGACAAAACATCTTTACTATTTTGAAGTTGAGCAATAAGTTCAGCCTGTGATTTTTTAAAATTCATTTCTTTAATCCACGCACTCTCATAATCAACATTCACATATCTTGGTTTGGATTCTATATCGAATATGTAAGTATTAACTTCTTTAGGCTTGATTACTATGTCATAAACATTACCTTCAGTTTCGTTGTTATCAATTTCAATATTCATCTTTCCTTGAAAAAATTTAATTTGCTTAAAATCGGAAATAAAATCCTGTTTTTGAGTTTGTACTATAGACAATTTTAACTGCTTTTTAGTCTCGTCGTATTTTTTTTCAACTTTAAATTTTGGATGCCCAATTTTAAATATCCATTGATCAAAAAACCAATTTAATGATTCTCCATTTACTTGATTGACGGTGTTTATAAAATCTTTCGTTGAAACTAATTTGTTTTCATAGTTATTAATATATTTTTTAATGACTTGTTTCCATTTGTCTTCTCCAAGTTCATTTCTTAACATATTTAAAACCAATGCGCCTTTAGAATATGGGTGATTTCCATTTACAAAAGACTCAACATTTTCGTAACTGTCAGTTACAACCGGAATGCGGTTATTGGAATTCCAATCACTTAAATATGTATTTAGATCTGGAGAATGTTGGTATAGTAAAAATTCATCATTTCCATTTTTATACGCACTATACATACCAGAAATGTATCTAGAAAATCCTTTACTTAACCAAGCATGACTCCAATCTTTTATAGTTAATAAATTTCCAAACCATTGATTTGCCAGAGCTTCTCCTTCTGTTAAATCCCATAAATACAGAAAATCTTCATGCGTTGTTTTATCATCAACCATATTTTCGGTGATAATAGATGTCATCATACTACTTTTGTAGCCTCCAAAATCTTGAACAAAAATTTGAGAATAGGTTTCATAAGGATATTCTTTACCTGTTAAATTGGAGAAAAATTGTATCATATCAGGCAATCTAACCACACTTTCTTTTGTGCCTATGTACTCATCAGGATAACCGTAATTATTCAGTTTTACATTTTTATATTGTTGTTGATAATTTTTATAATTACCAATAACAAATGAGGTTAAATGGTTGGCATGAGGAATATTGGTTTTCCAATGGAATGTTCTTGTATTATTTTTGTTGTCTTTTGTATCTATAAGTACTCCATTAGAAATAGCCATTAATGGTTTTTCAACTGTAGCAATAAATTCACTTGTATGTAAATCATTTGGCGCATCATAACATGGGTACCAATATTTATTTAGTTTGGCTTCGCCAACTGCCCAAATTTGTTTTCTCCTTTCTTTTTCTGTTAAGCTTGGTTCAAAAAATCGAATGCCTTTATCAAAACTTCCCCAAATATTATTGGGGTCGGATTGATTTACCCAATTAGTATTATATTCAATGGTAATTGTAATTTCTTCTCCTAGTTTATATTTTTTATCTAAAATAATTTTCAAACCATTGTCTGTATCTAATCCATCATATATAAAATCTAAAGTTTGTTCATTACTTAATTTAACACCATGAATAGTTAACATTCCTGCATCGAGAAATAATGTATCTGATGCTGTAAGATTAGAAAAAGTAATACTGGTAGTTCCTTTTGCTTGTTTCTTTTTCCAATCAAATTTTAAATTGATTACTTGATGTATGATGTCAACTCTTTTCTCACGCTCATGCGAATTTTTTTCATTTTTAGTTCTATCATTCTCCTTACATGATAATATAACAAATACAAAAATTAGTATTTGCAATATTTTGGCATTCAAAATAGTTTTCATAAATTTTTTAGTTTAAATTTTAAGAAAAAATCGTTCTTTACTTTTTGAGGTAGCTCCTATTCTGTTATAGAATTTGATAGCTCTTTTATTAAAACCGGGCGTTTGCCATTGTATTAAATTACAACCCAGTGTTTCACCTTCTATTTGAGTTCTTTTAACCAATTGCTCTCCTATTCTCAACCCTCTTGCAAATTCTTTTATAAAGAGGCAATCCATATAAATATATTCACAAGCGTCCCATGTAGCATATTGTTTCATATAGGTTGCGTAGCCAATAAGTTGCTCATTACTTTCTACAACCAAACAATAGAGTTTGGGGTAATCGGAAAATAAATCGAGTGCTAACTGTTCTGTTTTACCCTTTTTAGAGTATGCTGCTTTTTCATAAATAGCATGGAGTTCGCAGAGTTCAATAATTTCATTTATATCGTCTAATTTTGCGAAACGGATGTGTGTCTTAATTTTCATTCATATCTATAAATTATATGATTTATTCTTTATATCATAAACCGATAAGTTGCTTTTATTAAGAATATATTCTGTGGTTGTGTATTTAATAGATTATTATCTAAACCTTGAAATAAACCATCATTAAAATCGCCAAATTGTGAAATGTCTTGAGACCAAACCAAATATATTTCAGAACCGGGAATATATTCCCAACGCAATACTAAATTAGAACGCCATTGCACAAATGAAAAATCAGGTTGAAAAAATGAATAATCTTCCATACCATCGTCATTTTCATCAATAGCATAAATACCTGAATCAAGCGAAATTTGTGTATCACTATATGTACTAAATCTATCCTTAAATTTATTAGCAATAGGGTTCGTAATAAATTTAAACTCACTATATCTCCCTCTAGAAATAAAGGGTTGTCCCCAAAATTGAATACTTAAATTTGGTCTTAAAATATAATCGATTCGCAATGGGAAGTTTAAAGTTTGTTGATCGATAGTAGCATTGATATACCTTTTGTCTGTATTAAAGCTTTGTTGAGAAACATATTGTAATTTATTTTTATTAATACTATATGAAGGCAAAAACGATAACTGCAATGCGTTGGATGGTTGATATGTAAGTTGTCCACTAATCTGATTAAACGCTAATTCTTTATTCGCTCTCCATCTTCCTGAATAATTCATTGTTATTCTAAACTTCTTTCTAGCATCTGAGATAAAACCGTTTCGATAACTAAACTCTTGTGATAATTTGAGTCTAGGCCCACCACGTAATACATAATTAGAGTATAACTCTGGCTTATGACTAAAACCACCATTAATCCACCAATTATTTTTTAGATTAACCCAGCCATTTAAATTAAGTGTAATCTCGTTTAGGTTACCTCCAAAATCAAAAGCTGCTAAATGAGTATAGTTAAGAGCAAAAGCGCGTATACTTTTTCTAGGTTTTGTGGTTCTATAACCAATCCAGCCATAATGCCTAATATCATCAGCCTGTCTTTGAAAACCAACATCATTCAATTCTAATTCTGGCGAACGCCACGTACCACCAAATTCATAACGCCAGCTTCCAGAAGCTTTACCAAATTGTAGGTTACCTCCAGAACCAGTTAAATTCGTTTTATCTGTATCTACATCTAAATAGGAGGCATCTTCTCGCTGAAAAAGGTGAGTTATTGATCTTTGCGTTCTAGAAATTGCTTCTGTACTTCCTGAAACTGTACTAAAAACGAAATTTCCTTTTAAGTAGTATTTTCTATTTTTCCATTGATGTGTAAAATCTAGCCCTCCGGAATATGCAGATTTATGCAAAAAACTTAAATTATCAGTTAAGTTTCTATTTACAGAAGTGAAAATTCCGCCAATAAATGTATTATTATTGTTAAAGTCTTTCTGAACTCTACTCACAAAATAGTTAGTCAACGGTTCTACTACTTCTTTTCTTTTATTTGTGCCATCAGAAATTGTTGCGTTCTCTTTTGCAGTCAAGCTCTCTAAAACACCAATAGACCAACCATCCTTTGTTTTGCCACTAAATTTTGCAGCACCTAAAATTGTTGTTACATCTGGTTGTTCAGAAAATTCTCCAGTAATAGTATTTGCAAAACCTTGAGGTGAACGTCCAATTCTTCTAGAATAAAATAGATTGTCAAATCCAAAAGAATTTCCTGAGCGTGAAGTAGAAAATTTATAATCAAAAATATTCTTATTTTCTACAAAAAATGGACGTTGTTCAGGAAAAAATATTTGAAATCCGTCTAAAGCTATAGCTGAAGGATCAGCTTCCACTTGTCCAAAATCTGGGTTGATGGTAAAATCTACTGTTAAATCGTTTGTAATTCCAATCTTGCCATCAACCCCAACATCCAAACTAAAATCATTACCATTTTCTTTAAAAGGATTTTCTTTTATTTTTTCAAAAGTTTTTAGCTTACTAACAATATATGGTTGTATTTCTAATTGTTTTTGAGGTTTCAAATTTTTCAACCCGTGGAGTTCTCCAAAATCGCTTACCCAACCAGCAGTATTTTGTGGTGATCGCTGCCAAACTGAACGCTCTTCGCTTCTAAAATAACGACGGGTAGATTGAATACCCCATACTTGATTTTCATCTTTGTTAAAACGGAACTGACTTAAAGGTATTCGTATTTCAGCTGTCCAACCTTCATTATCAATATTTGTTTTTGTATACCAAATAGGATTCCAGGTATTATCCCAATTTGCTCCATTGTTTGAGATGTATTCATCTCCTTTTACACCGGAAACAGATATGGTAAAAGATGAAGCGGTGCGTAGATCATGATAACTATCTATATTTATTTCTACCCAATCACCATCAAAACCATCACGCCTTGATAATCGCTCTACAATACCTTGAGGGTCTTTGTCATAACATCTAAAGGCAACATATAAATTTTTATCATCATATAAAATTTTTAGTTGAGTTTGTTCAATAGGCGGCGTATTTTCTTTTGGACTCCATTGTATATAATCACCGCTCCATTTTACTAAATTCCAACTTTCATCATTGATTTTTCCATCAATTTTTGGGGCATCATAAACTCCAATAGAGGTTGTATAATAAATTCGCTTAGGTATTGAGTCTTGTGCCCATAATATCTGAGTAAAAAGCATGAGAAAAACTATTAATGGGTATGTAATGTATTTCTTCATTTTTTAATAGTTACATTTACTTTCCTAAAAGCATTTTTGGTTTTAATTAGATTACCTACAAAATCAAAAACATCACACCCAACTACTGTTTTACCTTCTGCATAAGTATATTCCCATTCCCAAAAATCAAAATTTTTATGAATATGTATGTTTTTAATAGTTGAAGAAACAGCATTGTCATATTTCATCATTTCTTTAATGCCTTTTTTCACTTCTTTGTTCCCAACAAATGTTGTTCCTGACTCTGAACCAACAGAAGCTACATACATACAATCATCTGAGAAAAATGACATTACGCTCTCTATATTTCCGTTTTTCCAAGCAGTGGCAAATTCTATTAATCTTTTTTCTTTCATTATTTATTGAAGGACATCGTTTAAATATTCTTTAAAATTTGGATGCTCAGCATTTAATAGTATATACTCAATCCACTTTTTACGTTCGTGTGCAAACACTTCTAGCTCCCATACACATACTAAAGAGTTTTTATGTGGTGTATCTTTTATTTCTGAAAGAGTATCATAATTAGAAAAGTATACCTTGGTTTCAATCATTTCTCCTCCTGTCCACCAATTGAATAATATCCAAACACCTTCTCTGGCTTCATGAATAATTAAAAATGCAGTGTTATAAGTAGGAAGTTCAGAGTTTTTCGCTTTATCTATCCATATAGGTAATTGCTTTAATGTATTCTCTAATATTTTAGGAGATTGAAAATCAGTATTAATAGTTATTGAATACACTTTAACTTTCCAAGCGTTAATTGTTATTGTTTGCTGAAACTCAATTTTTCTTGGCTTATATGTTTCAAATTGATAGTTCATCTTTTTTCTGGAGAAATATTTTGGTATTTATTAATTAATCTTTGTGCTTTTCCTAAATCCTTTGGTTCAATTAGTTTGTCAGTAGAAACTGGATATTTTCTTACCATTATGGCAGGACGAATAGGTCTTTTTTCAAAATTTCCACCACAAGTAGGACATACATTTTCAAATACAATTATTGCGCATTTTGTACAATACGTACACTCAAAACTACAGATCATTACTTCGGTTGATGTGTTTGGTAAATTTTTACCGCAGTGTTCACAATTAGGCCTGATGTCTAACATTTTATAAATATTTTTCTTTAATTACATCCATATGCCAAATATCATGACCTATAATGGTAAAAGCAGCAGCTCTAGCCGACATTGCGCCTCCATTAGAAACTCCTACATACTTCAAGTTTTCATCACTCAAACTATTTAATAAAGAAATAGAACTCTGTCTGACAGATTTGAATTCTTCAATTAATGATTCAATTATTTTATCATCTGCATTTGAGGGTTTTATGTATTTATTCTGGTCAAATCCAGCTAATGATGTATCATCATTTCGTGAGATGCGAAAACAACGATACATAAAAATACGCTCGGTATCTATAAGGTGTTGAAGTATTTCCTTAATACTCCATTTTTCCGGAGCATAACGATAATTTAACTTATCATGATGGATGGATTCAAAAAATTGAATAACATTTTTTTGTCCAATTATAAATCCATCCCGTAAATGAATATTTTTTGAAAGTTTGTCAATATATCTTCCGTAATAGGAATCGAATTCAGAATCTTTTAAATTTAATGTTGTCATAGAATTAATAATTTAATTAGTTGGATGCGATTTTCCTTATACAAATCTAAATTGAAAATTTTATATAAAAAATTAATATATTTTGTAATTACTTAAAATTACCTTAATTTTGAATGTTTTTTAAACTAAAAACCTAATAAATGAAAATAGACAAATCAAATTGGTTAATTCTTGAGGAATTACAGACTAATGCACGAGTGCCCTTAACCGAAATATCTAAAAAAGTAGAATTATCTTCTCCTTCTGTAGCAGAACGTATTCAAAAAATGGAAGATGCAGGTATTATTGAAGGTTATACGGCAAAGATTAATATGGAATCTCTGGGATATTTCTTAGGTGTTTATATTTCGATAAAAATTAGATTTGGACAAGTAAAAAACTTTGAAGAATATGTAAAAACAGTTCCTGAAATATGTGAATGCCATAAACTAACAGGGCATGATTGTATGCTTATGAAAGGATATGTTAGAGACCCCAAACATCTTGAAAATTTAAATGAACGATTAACAGTATATGGTGAATTAACAACTTCTTTAATTTTAACTTCTATAGTTAGTGAGAGAGTTTATAGTTCAGATATAAATTATGCTGAAAGAATTGTTTGATTTTTATTAACAAATTTTGTGTAAAATAGATATCAAATAAAAAACCTCATAATTAATTATGAGGTTTTAAAGTACTCGAGATGGGACTTGAACCCATACGGACATTACTGTCCACTGGATTTTAA